>JAAZFJ010000248.1 GCA_012511795.1 Syntrophomonadaceae bacterium | reverse complement strand
AGGGAAATATAATGTATAATTTGAATGTTTCAGAGCTTGCACACCAAGATTTGGACAGAATCATTTAATACATTGCTGTAGCATAGATTTCCGATAAAACCAATGGTCGGTGGTTCTATAAAATTCCCACCCGTCACTTTCACAAAATCTCTTCAGATCTCTCCAACTATCCATCAATTAATTCCTTTACTTCATCCAGATCTTCCGCCAATAGCACTCTTAATATATAAGGATAATGCTGCTGCCGGTTGTTGGAATTGAAATAGAGTTGAAATTGATCGTAGTATTCCCGGGCGTATTCGATCAGCTCGTCAGCCAGCTTCGTTACTGCCTGTTCACGGTCAGCAGCATTGATAACCAGATCGAAACCTTCCAAGGACGCGGTCACCGAACCATCCTCTTCAGCAATATAAACCGGCTTAAAGCTGTAGCCTTTCAGCAAACCTAAGACCTGCGCATTGGAAAGCAGCATCAAATTATCCCGATTCCTTTTAAACGCCACCGGTTTTTCTCTTACCGCTTTGTCGATTGCAGAGGAAAAATTCTTTCTGATATCCGTTGCCGGTATAGACTGCATAAAACTCACCTTCCTCACCTCCATTGTACATTATGTACACAATGTACGCAACGGCGGGCGAAATTATTCCAGAATATCTAATTTTTCATTCGTTTCTTCATTAGCTCGTAACTGTTACAGAAAGAACTTCCTTGTGTAACACCCGGTGTAACACCCGGTGTAACACCCCCCTGACAACTATGGCAGCGTTAAAAATATTCCGTCTATATTTCCGGTGGGCAGCAGTGCTTCGATTCTGGGCGCAAGTTCTGCCGCTGTCCGCTTTATATATTCGGAGGCCGGAGCGATTGCTTTTAGTATTGAGGCCACATCATCTGCCGCCTTTTCAAGAAAGAGGTAAATCGTTGTCCTATCACATTCCTGCAGCCCGTTTATGAGGGACTGTTTCATTTCGACAGTCAGATTGAGTGTATAGATGTCTTCTTTCACCAGGGCAAGGCCGAGGGCATTTACTGCCACCGGTTCAAATAGGTTTATCAACTGACCGTAGGGATCCGGGCAGTAACACTGAAGCAGTCTGTTCACATTATCAGTTTCGAAGCAGCTGATAAAGCTGTTTTCGATCAGCAGCCGTCGCAGGTATTCATTCACATACTTGATCCCCGGCAGCTCATCAGGAACGGCATGACAAAGCTGATAATCAATGTCACCGGGGATCTGGTGAGCAAAATAGCGAATGTCATAGCTTTTAAAGAACGTAACCAAACCTTTTAATGTATCATCATAAGAAATGTTCATAATTCCGGTGGGATGGTACTGAACCTGCAGCCATAGTCGTTTGCCGGTTTCCACTTGCTTTTCCACTTCTTCACGGCCTGCTCTTAAAAGATGTTCCAGTTTCTCTGAGGCAAGCAGCTGTTCCCGGGTGAATGCGCCATATTTCAGCCCTTCTGCCAAAGTAAAGAGAATGGACTTATACAGCTCCTCAGCTAGCTCAACTCTAACCGAGCTGCTCCCGCCCATGGTATAATAATCCGTCTGCCTTGCCAGCAGGTGCCAAAGCTTAGGCTGCAATGACGAGGTCTCTTCTTCTGTAAAGGGTCCTTCGTCAAAGATACTTTGCATAGGAATCAAGTCATTCATCTTAAAACCCCCGGCCATATATATCCGTTTCATCTATTTCGTAACCATACCTGGTATTGCGGCACAGTTCCTCTAAAGAGGTGCCAGCCAGATAATCTAATGAGCCCTGGCAGATGCCGTCGAAACGATTTTTCATGAACTCGATCAGCTCATCATCAGATATCCTGTCCTCACACTCGTTCTTGAAATAGTAGAAGCAATCCTGTAGTACCAGGATCGTTTCTTCATAGTCATCCTGCATGATATACGACGAATTGCAGAAAGCACGGATAAGCTTGGTCAGGATCCCCTGGCCAAACTCGATCCGTCCTGTATCCTGAAGGGCTGCAAATCTTCTCTCAGTTAAATCGATCATTTGCTGTTCGGAAAGATACAGTCCATATTTTTTAGTAAATTTATTGCATTCCCGAAGTTCTGCAATGGTTTGCTGCTTCTGCCAATCGATCAGGGCCGGTAAAAAATCATTCCCCATTTTCATCACCCAGACATAGTATATCCAGCGCTGCAGCCTGTTACAAGTCTTGATAATTCCCCCATTTTATGGTATTATATTGATAGAAAAAAGAGGCGATATACAGATTGTTTGTATGCAGCCTCTTTTTTGTAAAAGTTTACACCTCCGCTCCTATATCAGCAAACATAGGATCATTCATTGTGTGGAGCTTTTTATGCTGAGTACAACCATGGAACCATAACCGTTTTTGGTAAGAAAAACCGGCTCTCCGTTTATTACAATGTTCTCGATCGCATCAACTTGGTTGTCAACAACCCCGTCAGACTGTGTGACAACACTTGTCTGTTATTTTCTAAAGTGGTCAGAAGTTAACCATATTCATTTGATATGACCCTGAATGTATAAAAAGAGGTTGGTTTAGGCTTGTGCCGGGGCCAACCTTCT
>JAAZFJ010000247.1 GCA_012511795.1 Syntrophomonadaceae bacterium | reverse complement strand
TTTCTATTTCAAAGATTCCCAAGGTAATATTGATGATAATAAAGGAGAAAAATGGGGAGTTGCAGTAGATACTGAGAATTTATCCTATGCCTAAGTATTGAAGATGGTGATTTAATGCACAGCAATAATCTTGTTGTGCATTATTGTATTTTATGTTTTATCATATAAAATAAGAAAAAACAGTGAAGGAGAAATGTCTTGATCAGCGAAAAATTAAATCTATTGCGTTCACGGAAAGCAGCCATTTTAAGTTACAAAAAAATGTCTAAATCTGCAGTATTGCTGCCATTGATAGAAAAAGAAAATGAATTGTATATTCTTTTTGAAAAAAGAGCCCAATCACTTAAGCGTCAACCGGGGGAAATATGTTTCCCCGGGGGCGGGATCGAATCTGATGACAGAAACCCCATGGAAGCAGCTATACGGGAAACCTCAGAAGAATTAGGGATCGATGAGGAGGATATCGATGTCATATGCCCCCTGGATATTGTTGTCAGTCCTTTTAATGCAATTATCTATCCTTATCTAGCTGTGATCAATAAACCGGAAAAGATCGCTCATAATAATTTTGAAGTGGAAGATATTATTTTGATTCCCATGAGTTTTTTAAACAATCATCCGCCTCAGGTTGAATACCTGAAAATCAGTCTGGAGCCTTCAGAAGATTATCCGTTTCATCTGATTCCCCATGGGATCAATTATCCCTTCAGGGCATCCAGGTACCCGCAGTTCTTTTACAAGTATGAAGAAACGGTAGTATGGGGGCTAACAGCACTTATTCTGACTCATTTTCTGGAATTATTTAATAGTCAATAATACTGTATTCTTTACGCTAGTAAATTGACCAGCTTAACATTTTAGTTTAATTTTATTATTGAATAATGAATCAGATATTGTGAGGAGGATAATAATGGAGCCCAGAATTAAAGCAGCCATTATAGGATATGGTAATATTGGCAAATTTGCTCTGGAAGCAATTAAAGCATCACCGGATTTTGAATTAGGCGGAATTGTAAGATCGGCAAGACCCAACCCGAAAAACGAAACCAAACATTTAGGTGTTCCGATAGTAAAAGATATCAGGGAATTAAAGGATATAAAAGTGGCCCTGTTGACTTTGCCCACCCTTTTAGTTCCTCAGGCAGCAGATGAGATACTGGCCATGGGCATCAATACTGTTGACAGTTATGATATCCATGGAGAACTGGCTGATTACAAAAAAAAGATCGATCACACTGCCCGTAAAAATAATACGGTAGGCGTTATTTCTGCCGGATGGGACCCTGGTACAGACTCCATAATCAGATGCATGTTTGAATTTATGGCACCTCAGGGGATTACATATACCAATTTTGGACCTGGTATGAGTATGGGACATTCTGTTGCTGCACGGGCTATCCCTGGAATAAAAGATGCTCTTGCCATAACCATGCCTCAGGGTGCAGGCATTCATAGACGAGTGGTATATATAGAAATTGAGGAAGGTTATGATTTTGCTAAAACAGCCGCAGAACTTAAAGCAGATCCTTACTTTTCCAGTGATGACACCACAGTGATTCAGGTTGACGATATCAATAACCTGATCGATATGGGACATGGCGTATCCATGGAAAGAAAAGGCGTCTCCGGATTGACCCATAATCAATTGATGAGTTTTACAATGCGTATCAACAATCCTGCTGTCACAGCCCAGATCATGGTTGCTGCCGCCCGGGCATCTTTGAAACAAAAGCCGGGAGTCTACACCATGATAGAAATCCCGATTATTGACTATATGGCCGGTGACAGGGATACCATCATCAGAAAATATGTCTAATTCTATCAAACAAAAATAAAGATCAAACCCGGTATTGGATATCTACCCTGAAGGCAAATACTGACAGGACGCTTTTCAGACCATACCGGGTTTATTGTTGTCTTTTGGCTGGTGCTATCAGTTGAACTTCTGCCGTTACGACTTTATGGGCTTCATTATTAGACAATTTAAACAAACGGCTTTAAAGTTTATAATAGATAAATACTTCTGATTTCAGGTGAAAAGCATGAAAGATAATGAGAATAGATATTTTCCTGAGGAAATTGAATTCGAAGATCCTTTAGAACAAGAGGATGAAATATACCCTCAAAAGAGTAAAAGGTTTTATCTGGCTATAGTAGCTTTGATCATACTGCTCTCTTTTATTATCTGGTCTTTTCCCCAGATCGGATTGCTGTTTGCGGATTTTTCATTTCTAACACAGCACCAATATTTAAAAGACGAAGAAATCGTTCAAAACAGTCTGCCGGCTATTGTTTCTATTGAGGCAAAAAGGGAAGGGAATCTGAATAATGCTCGGGGGACTGGATTTAATATGGGGACAGAGGGGTTCATATTAACCAATTATCATGTGGTTGAAAACAGCAGGAGTTTAAAAATCGAATTTCCCGATGGGCAGGTTTTTTTCAGTGATACCTATGAGCAAATCGGCGATGCTGATATGGCTGTGATCAGGCTGGGGCAAAATAATTTACCTTATCTCTCCCTTGAATTGCAGGAAAGGGTAGAACCCCGGGATGAGATTATTGTGATTGGCAATCCACTTGGTTATAAGCAGGTTTCCGTAAAGGGCCAGGTGGAATCTTACCATCAGTTTAGGGACTATGAGATATTAGAAATCAATGCTCCCATCAGGAAAGGCAGCAGTGGCAGTCCGGTCCTTAATCATAATGGAAAGGCAACAGGAATCGTCTTTGCCTATCGGGTATATGAACTGGAGGATGAAAACCAGTATCGAGCACTGGCCATACCGTTGAAGGATTTTGCTGCAGATATAAAAGAAGTAGTTAATAACTAAATAAAATCTATGAATACATTAAGACAACCGGAGTAAGAGCTCCGGTTGTCTCTGTTGACAAGTATCATTTAGCTTACGACCATAATGGCCTTCATTTTAATCTATGATCCATCTGAATAACTGATTTTGCAGCTATTTTGACGAAGCATTTTGCTTGTTCTTCATCGGTCTTGTCTCAGTTACTACAGCATTCCAAGTTCTCTCAACAATATATTGGCAGCTTTTTGCTGTTGATTGATCCTGGTGGATAAGGTTTGTTTCATTGAAGTTTCGAAAATAAAAGCATTGACTCCTAAAAATTGACCGCTGCTTCTGGCCAGGCTTCCTTTTACCGGATATCTGAGCAAAGTAAATTTGCGATAGGATTTGGATATATCTTTGTTTACTGTATTTACGATCTTTTTGGCCATGGGTGTCATCTTTGATGAAGGATAATAAATCAAGGTTTGTCCCACCGAATTGGTTTTCTTGTTTTTGTAATAATCGAATCCTTCATGCATGTCTATCAGCCAGTCTACCTTATAATCTTTTACCGTCTTATATATGTCTCTGGCAATATATGTATTTGCGCTCCCCCTGCTGGTTCGCGGGAAACTGCGGTTAAGATCACTTCCCCGGGAAGCTGTTCTTCTACTGATTGCCACCGCTCTTTTATTAGCTTGTGGCAAAACTAATAACTTTCCTTTCTTTATTTTAGCATTGGTAAATTTGCTGGCTGCTCTGTAACCGGCTATTTCATTGCCATGAATGCCGCCTACAATCATAACTACCGGCCCGGGTTTACCTGAATCAATAATATAAAGCTCAGTTGCGCTGACTTTACTGCTGGCTAAAACTTTTTTGGTTTGACTGGCAGTAGCAGCTTCAATCTCAGCCGGGTTAGCGAATACTGCGGTCAAAATCATTACTGCTGACAAAAAAGAAACTAAGAAATAATATGTATTGCGCCTTACTTTTTTCATTGTTTAAAAAATCCTCCCTTTATATATTTTAATATGTTAAAAAAGTAATTAAAAACCATATTTCGACATTATTTCTTTTCTTCCTTTTCAAATTTGCTAGCAATATTATCCAGATAAAACTTGCTTATTCCTAAGATAACAATATATGACAGTAGAAAACCCATAATATAGGGGTTCTTCCAAATCTGCCTGAAGGCGAAAGAGCAGCATATGTAAATATTACCAGTGGGAACTTTTTGAATGGATGGAGTAGATGAATCTTCTTAAGAGGGAAAAGAGGACATAAACAATCCTATCGACTGCAAGCTGTTTAATAAGACAATTTTTGCGGAAATATTGCGGCGAGATGCATCCGCGTGTGAAATTAGAGCAGGCTTAGAAGAAATCATTAGCCAGGAATATTTACAAGGAAGATCTTTCTATTCCATTGGATGCGGAATAGAGCAGCAAGCCTGTCCAAATGATAGCAAATGATACTAGATGGATCATTGAAAAGGTCTCATGAAAAATAAATATTCCCAACAACAGGCTGAAAGTGGGGTTGATATATTGCAAAAACCCCAGTAATGATAATGATAAGCCATTGACTGCCCGGGAAAATAAAAGCAGGGGAATGGAAGTAACGATTCCGGCACCTATTAGCAAAAGGGTGATAAAGGGATCACTATTGCCAAAAATACCTGAATCATTGCTATGTAAATGATACAAATAATAAAGAGAAAAGAAAGACATAATGCTGCTTTCCAAAATCAAACCTGTAATAGGTTCAATATTGATCATTTTTTTACTCAAGCCGTAAAGAGCAAAACTTAACGCGATAATTAAAGCAGTCCAGGGAACTGCTCCATAATTCACTGTTAATATAGATACACCGCATAGGGCAAAAAGGCAGGCAATTTTCTGCCAGTAAGACAATTTTTCTTTTAGCACGATTACACCCAGCAATACGCTAATAAGCGGATTGATATAGTAACCAAGGCTGGCCTGAATCACCAAGTCATTATTGACCGCCCAGATATAACTGTACCAATTGATCGTAAGGAAAAGAGATGCAAAAACAACGCCAGCTATTTTTGCGGGATGTTTGGCAATGCGGGATATTTCATTCATGGCAGTTGATATGTTCCTGGATAATAGCAGAATGACCAATAAGAACAATAAACACCAGATAATTCGGTGAGCAAGTATTTCAATAGGGTTCACTGATTGCAGCAGTTTCCAATATATTGGCAGGATCCCCCATAAAAAATAGGCGCCGGAGGCCATTAAAATTCCTGAGATGTTTTGATTTCTATTCAA
>JAAZFJ010000021.1 GCA_012511795.1 Syntrophomonadaceae bacterium | reverse complement strand
ATGTCGGATCTTTCAGCAGTTTCAGAACGGCGGGGGTCGATGACGATCAGGTGCCGGTGAGGATCTTTTTTGATTTCCTTGATCAATTCCCGGGTACGCGGTTCCTGGTGGCTCATCCAGCCGTTCCAGCCCCAGGCCACAACTGTATCAGCATGATGGGGGGCCGGCAGGGTCACTATACTCTGTTTACCTGTTACCCGTCCGTCTACCCAGAATATATTGGAAAATTCCTGAGCCAGTGAACTGTAGTAGTAACGTGAACCCAAAAGGCTTAAAAGGCGCAAACCCAGACCGACTTCCATATGCCCGCCGGTAGCACCGCCGCCCATATAAGCAAATGCTTTTGATCCGTATTTTTCACGAATTGATTTCATTTTATCAGCAATTTCCCCTATCGCCTGTTCCCAACTGATTCTTTCATGCTTGCCATTGACCTTTTTCAGCGGATATTGCAGGCGGTCGGCATTATGAACATGGGTTGCAATGTTAAGTCCTTTACGGCAGACATAACCCTGGCTGCGGGGATTTTCTTTATCTCCCCGCACCTTGACAATCCTATTGTCCTCAATCATCATCTCCAGCCCGCAATTCTGGGCACATAGTACACAACCGCTTTTTTCCCATTTTCCCATATGATTTTTCCTCCCCTATATCCGTTTCATTTATGGTTCCTAAGGTTTGTTACACAAATCTTTCTCAATTGTTTGGTTCCATTTCGTCCTTAGTTCACTGGTCTTATATTCAGGCTTGCAGCCATCAGTAGCTTGCCGGCCGTTCCTGACGATGGAAGTAAGAAACAGCAAATTGCTTGAAAATGCATGGATTTGTGGTATGTTTATTATTCAGGCTGTTTCACTCCCTCACCACATTATTACTCGGAGGGTCACTATTCATGATGGAATTATATTTTTCCTGATATTTTGCATACGTAATTATCGTTAATTATTCGTTAAACTTTTGCAATTACCTTGTTTAAACATTATTTCATATCTTCTTTTAGATCACCCGCAGAGTAAAGTGTTCTTTATGTATAAGAACACAGTCCTAGCTGAAAAGAACAAACACTGAGGAAGTAAAGAAACAAAGCTAATGATCCAGCGATCCAGGAGGAATATATTTTGTCTGTTTTCAAGGAGATTACCCCGGCAATGGTTCGCAGAACCATGCGTTATCGATATGTAGTATTTGGTATTGCAGCAGCTGCTTACTTTTTGGTCTTCTTTCACCGTATGTCGACTGCTGTCATGGCTCCGGACCTGTCTGCAGATTTTGGCATTGATCCGGCGCAGGTGGGGCTGTTCGGTTCCATGTATTTTTATGCTTATGCGTTTTTCCAATTGCCATGCGGACTGCTTGCTGACCGCTGGGGCCCTCGCAAGACCACTTCGGTGTTTCTTTTGGCCGCGGGTATCGGTTCTTTGCTGTTCGGCATAACTGATAGTTTCAATATGGCACTTGTAGCCAGGTTTATGGTGGGACTGGGCTTGGCGTTTATTTATGTATCCTCCATGCTTCTTATCGCTGAATGGTTTAGTTCAAAGGAATATACCACTTATGTGGGGGTCATGGTTTCCATCGGCAATTTTGGTTCGCTGGCAGCCTCAGCACCGCTGGTTGCCATGATAGGAGCCATCGGATGGCGGAATTCGATGGTATCCATCGGTCTTATTTCGATTTTGGTTGCCGCCTTGCTCTATGCCTTGGTCCGCAATAAACCAGAAGAGATCGGTGGGGCTGATCCCAATCAGATATCAAAAACAGTTTCCCAACCATTACCGCAAATGAGTATAACTCAGGTACTTAAAGTTTTAATGAAAAAGCGTGAATTTTGGACCCTTGCCTTGCTTATGTTCGGCTGGGCAGGTACTTTATTGGCTTTGCACGGCCTGTGGTTCGGCCCTTATTTGATGAATGTATATCATCTTAGCAAACAGCAGGCCGGTAATTTGATCATGTTTATTGCCATCGGCGCTATCATAGGGTCTCCCCTCATCGGTTTCATCACCGATAAGATTGCTGTACCCAAAAAGAAACTAGTAATGGCAGGGGCTTTAAGCATGATTATTATGTTGGTATTCTTAATCTTTTTTGTTGACACCATGTCACTTGGTTTCTTAACAGTCATGATGTTTTTATTTGGTATCTTCGGCTACACCACCATGCTGGAATGGACATATTTAAAAGAGATCGTGGATTTCAGCATGTACGGCACTGCTTCGGGCATTATAAATTTCTCCGGTTTTTTGGGCGGGGCTGTTTTTCAGCAGGTCCTGGGCATAATCATCGCCAAGGCTCCCGTTACGAACAATTATATTGCCGCATCAGGATTCAAATCAGCTTTTCAATTTTGTTTTGTCTATTTGATTATTGCTTTGGCCATATTCAGCATAAAGGGAAAGCAATCTGATAAGTTTCGTGTTTAATACTTAATAAATCTTTTCGATCTCCCCTACTTCTCTAATACCTGACTATATAACCCCATATCTAAAATTTATCCGCACACCAAAAAGATCGCCAAATATGTTCATAATAACGTATCTATGCTATGCCATCATTGTTAACCTAATCACCCTCTGGATGATAGCAGTTCTTTAGCCCATAATCACCCGCAGGGTGATTGACTTTAAGGACTGTTATTAATAGAATCATTCCATAAATTAATTTAATTGGAGGAGGCTTGATAACAAGTTAGCCGAAAGTTGCTTAGGGGTTATAAATAAAGCTGTGGTGTAAACCTAAATGGTTAGTGATTATGTCGGTAAGAACCCATTAAGCATTTGATGAGTAAGTAAGAAATATAATATTTAATAGGGGGTACTTAGGAATGAAACTAAAAGTATTGGCGATGTGTATTATTTTGTTAATAGCCCTGGTAACCAGTGGCTGTGGGGGAGCTAGTTCTGAACCGGCAGCAACTGAAAGCGGCCAAGCAGGGCAACCGCCGGCCAGCAGCGAAAAAACTGATGAACAGTCTTCTGGGAAGTTAAATACAATCAGTGATTTTTCTGAAGCCTGGAATAGCGCCTACAATCAAAATGAGGCTGCTATCAACAATTATGAAGGTGTAATTATGGAGTTGGCTACACCCGGTTTGGAATTTATATCCGGTATACAATTTGATTTGCTGAATATGGAAAATAAAAACGGCCACTTCGAAGGTGAATTAATGATGGCGGGTTGGCCGGGAGTTATGGAAAAAGACGGGGCCAAGATCAAATTCGGCTATGATACCATCCGCGAGGAAGATGGTTTTTCTCCTTCCATGAAAGCCGGTGACAGGTTAGTGGAAGACGGCAAATGTGATTTGTCCAAGGGAACCTATCAGACTGAATCCTTCACTGAGCGTAATGGCGAGAAAGTCAATCGCAGCTACAGCGAATTCAAGCAGCTAAAAAATGGAGATATGATATGCCTGATGACTACCAGTTATAGTATAAACGCCATGCAGGAAGCAGTTTTATCCAATACATGCATCTACATAAAAGCTGGCAAAGATAAATTCGACTTTGTCATCGGAATAGCAACTCAGGGCCCTGCTTTTGAAAAACTTCTAATGCTTGATAAAGATGATTTAGCCAAAGATGAAGCCCGCCAGATGATGGAAGCCGCCGGATACCAAATCAGAGACAGCGGTTATGTTGAAAATGGCACCCTCATAGTTGAATAATAAGTAATAGCAATAAAACAGGGGATGCACCTTTAAAGCATCCCCTGTTCTGGATTATCGGTAAACCTTCAACATACTGACGCCCAGGGCATACTCGGCCCTAGCATTGAATTAATTATAAACCTCATTTAATTAACTTTCATTACCTTACAGGGCTCTCAATGTCATTATGTTTATTTCTGATGAAAATATATTTTCCATTATTCAATAAATACTGTCTAAATAATAATGCATGATCACGTTATTCTTGTGTTTGTAAAAAGAACCATTTTCAACTGATGCTGCGGAAAGAACGTCTCATGTCTTCTTATATGCATGCCAGAAGCGAAAATATGGTAATATAACTTTAGCATTGAAACATTAGAAGGAGTTGACAGTAATGGGTTGGAGTACATTAAAATTTTCCGGTGAAGAAATTATTGAAATAGCGCTTCAGATGGAAGAATCGGGCAAATTATTTTACGAAACAGCTTTGCCGCTGGCTGAAAGTGATAAGTTAAAAGAAATGTTGGCATATCTTGCCAAAGAGGAAGAGAAACATTATCAAACATTTCTTAGTTTAGGAGAACAGCTAAAGTATCAAGTCAGACCTAATGAGAGTTATGCTGGCGAGTATGAAGATTACGTAAAGTCTTTGATTGATAGTCACATTTTCAAATTGACCGAAGTAGAAGATTTAGTGAAAGAAATAAAGAAAGACCGGGATATTATCCGGTTTGCCATTAATTTTGAAAAAGATTCCATCGCCATATTCCAAGAGTTCAGAAACGCCTCCAACAAGGAAGGTGCTGAGATACTGGAGAAATTGATCAACGAAGAAAAAGAACATATCAAGAAAATCAGCCAATTTTTCCACAGTATGTAATTTTTGAATAAGAAAAGGTCCTCTGCTTCAATTGAAGTAAGGGGACTTTTTTTACATACTCTACTTAAAATATCCGCGAAAATTCTTTGAAAAGCTTAGATTTCCTTAAAAAATTGAACAATTCATCAAAACCGATTTCTTCCTCTTTCCGGTGTAATGAATGTCTGGCGTAAGCCCCCATGCTAATTCCATTTTCATCGGTTTCTTGAAAAGCCCATTCCAATAAATCTGAAGAGATCATCTGGAAAATAAAATACATATCCGACGGCGTTGCTTGATCCGGCTCAGGCAGACTTTTAATCAGTTTCTGACTGCGCTGCTGGTATTCTGCATTTAAATCCTCCTGTTTTTTTAACCGGTTCAAACCAGTTTCCTTATACCAGGTACAAACCCTGTTATAAATATCTTTGTCCGTCATTGTTTCCAGTCTTAATTGATCCATATAGTTCCACCCCCAATATAAATATTTTATACAGTTACAGGTAAAATTCAATATATTTGCGAACTTCCGAAGATGGCTGATAAATGCCTAAGTGTCCTTATTTAGATTAATTGTCGATGATTTTGATTCCTATTTCATCCAGCATGTTTATATATAGAAGCAATTCATCCCGGGAGGCTACATTCAGCTTCATGTAAATCCTTTTGTTGTGGGTTTTAATTGTGTTGATGCTCAGGCACAGGATCTCAGCGATTTCTTTGGCTGTATGGCCTTTTACATAAAGATCGAAAACAGAACGTTCTGCTGGGGAGAGTTCTTTGGTGTTTTCCAGGAATTCATCCAGGATTGACAGGGATAGGTTTTCCTGCCGGGCTTTTTCATAAAGTTCCTGGTTATGTACGGCCAGATAATCGATTAAATTATCTATCTCCGCTATTTTGGTCCGGGGAGCACTGCTGAGATCAGCGGATTTGATAATATCCAGGCCTTCATTGATGGGCTTTAAAAATCTTCTGCTTAGGACCAGGGCGGCGATGATACCTGCAATGACTAATATCATCAAGAGGGCTATCAGGAGCAGGTTAAGCGTGGTAATGGAATTGACGATATCTTTTTCCGGGACCATCACCGCTACCAGCCATTTTTCATCGCTAAAAGCTGAGCCTTCCGGATACAGCTGCACGTGTTTATGAAGGCCCAGAAAGCTGTTGTCCTTATGACTGTAAGTATAAAAAGTGCTGGGATCTGATATATTCAAAATATCGCCCCCCCGGGATAAGATTCTGGCGGAATAACCGCCGGCAAACATGGATTGATGAAAGTCCATGCTGTTCTCTTTAAGGGGTGTCAGGACGCAGAACAATCGATTAAAAATATTATTATCAGGCAGGTGGGTCAGTTTAAAAAGCATGCTGCTGATTTCAATGCCGCAGACCCCGAAGACATTTCCTTTGGAATCCACCAAGGGTACTGAACAGAGCATTACTTCCTCACTGCTGTCCGGTAGTGAAGTAACGGGAGTCCAGTAGTACAGCCTTGACAGAGGCAAATCCGGATTGGCCAGGGCAGCCTCCAGGGGACGATGGTAATAAGGGGCATCTTTCACATCAAACTCCATTTTCCACTGTGTATGGAGTGGCAGTGAGTTCTGGCGGCTGATGCTGGGAATACCACGGAGTACAATAAAGTTGGGTGATGAGGAACTGATGATATTAGGCTCCATATTTTTGATATAAAGCCCGGCCCGGGAATTTTCAGCTTTATCCAAAGCCGGATTGATAGTAGCGTTGAGAATAAAAAAAACACCGCTGCTCTTTGATTTTTGCAGGGTAAATAATGCCCGCTCAAATTCCGCGGAAATAACTTCTTCCAGGATTTCAGGATGGTCTGCCAGTTTATTTAAGGGAATTCCTGTGCGTTGGGATTCAGCCTCCATGCTGCGGGTTAATTCCCGGGAAAAGTCGATGGCCTGTACGGACAATTCTCCATATTGCCTGGATATTGCCGAGGAGCTATGGTTCAGTTCATTTTCCACCAGGCGCTTGCTTTCTTCCAGGCCTGCAGTGAAAGTGCCGGTAATAAAAAGGATCGCTACTACGCCAGCAATAATGGTTAAGACCAGTACTGAGAATAAAAGAAAAAGTCTGGTATCCATAGGCAAGGTTTGATTGCCGGGAATATTTATTTTGTTTTTAATGTGGCCCAGCCTGGTCAGCAGTATCTTTATCAATTTCAATTGCCTCTAAAATCGCTCAATAAATTCGTTTAGTATTCCTTGGGATGCGGCTTCATAAGCGGCCTGTGTATCCAGGCTGCTTACATATTCCAGATAAGAACTTCTAGATGAAGCAGCTATCTCCTTTAACTGAGCTTCATATTGACTCTGCAACTCATCGATCCCTGTGAACAACCGGGGTGTATAAAATTCATATTCTTTCTGCATGGTCCGGGTGGCCTGCAGCAGTTGTTTTATATTGGCGTCCTCTATATCTTCAATTTTTTTTGTCATCAGTTCTCCGAAAGCAGCCTGTGTAACCGGGATGTAACCGGTGGAGACTACAAAGCGCAGTTTGTTTTCCGGATTGGTAAACCATTTCAAAAAGACGGCAGCTGCACGTTCTTTTTCCGGGCTGGATTTGATCACACACATTCCTGCCCCTCTTTGCAAGGCAACAGGTTTGCCGTTTTCAAACACCGGATAAGGCAATATGCTAAGCTCTGCCGGTTCAGAGGTATTGTCTGCATAAGTGACCGTTGGTGAAAAGAAGGAAACCCCGGCAGTAGAACCAGTGGAACAGACGATGTCCCCTGTTTTAGCCAGGTCTGTTGCATACCCGTCATAAATAGCAGTGTATCCTAAGACCGCGCTTTTATAATAAGCATCCCATATCTTTTCATAGGCTGGAGACTTCAAATTCAATGCTCCCCCCTGGATCAGATCCTCCCCTAGCTGCTTACAGCCGATCAGGGCAGCATTGAAAAGAGAATCAGCCATGAAAAACATCTTGCCATCATTGGCGATATCCGGGGTCTGCTGATCAGTCCACTCATAATAAAGATCTGCTGTTTTAAACAGTTCTTCAAAGGTCTTAAGGTCTTCTAAGGTCACCCCGGTATCCTGGGCAAAACGGTCAAAAATTGTCCGGTTACGAATAAAACTTCTGTAGATTTGGCAGTTGGAAATACATAAAGCCCTTGCCCTTCCAGGCGGCCTTCTTCGATGAAGGCAGGTACATAAGCGTCAAGTTCCCCATGGGTAAACTGCTGATAAAGATCAGCTAAAAGGTCCTTTTCTACCAGGATCAGTGCTGTTTTAGGATAAGCAGTGGTGATATCCGGCAAGGTCGGGGCCCCGGGGTCGCCATTGGCAGCCATGGTCAGTTTATCATGCAGAGCAGCACTGCCGGAAATAGAAGTAACATTTATAATGATGCCTTGTTCTGCCCCTACGGTCTCATTGAATTCATCAACCATTTCATCCATTGTATCTTTCAACTGACCTCCGTAGTTATGCCAGAGGGTCAAAGTAACAGGTTTATCTGCGTTTATATGTACTGTGTTTCCACACCCTGTTAAAAAAAGAATAAAGATCATAACCAGAGCTGTAAAACTGGCGTGCTGTTTTTTCAATTCGACCTCTCCCCACATATCAGTTATAAATAACTAACAGCTTATCGATAAAATACTTCAATCATTTCTCATTTATAATAACCTATTATATCTTTTGATACCATAATTTTGCCCTTTTTGTTGATTTTGGTCTAATTAACCCAGGGACGATTTTCCTATTTTTTTTATTAAAACTTTTACGATCAATTCGACCCATCACATCATTATCACCTCTTCTGTTTTAACTCTCTTTTGATAATAATTTAGTTCTGTTACTAATATATTCTGAATAGGCCTGCAATTCGGGGATAAATTTTTGCCGGAGCGGTTAGCGGCATTTACCTCGCAGCCTCCACAAACAGTATTGTAGCGGCAATTCCTGCATTTTAAGAAGATTGTTTACATTGCGGGCCTGCCATGGTTTTCGAATGGTATTGGTGCGGAAATTCTCCTGTAAAAAATATGAAACAGGATAATATTCAAAACTAATAGAAAATACTGACAGGTTATATTAAAAACGGTAAAATGTATATACATAAGAAAACCTCCTGGTATCATTTTGGAAGGTTTTAGTACCTATTATGATAAGGACATAATGAGAGATGAGGGGAATTTTATGGACCTGACTGATCAGGAAATCATTTCTTTACTGCAGTATTCTTTTGTGCGCCTGGATGGTGCATGGTTTCTGTCGCTGGCTAAATCCCACGGAGTAGATACCGCCTGGAACACTGATGTAGAAGTGTGGAAACATTTTTCCTATCTGTTTGGCAAAAAACTCAGAAGCGATCATATCTCCCAACCGGTTTGGCCGGATAGTTTTATCGAAGCCATGGAAATCCTGGCCAAGGTTTTAAAAATCGAAGGACGGGAAGTTATTCTGGAACCAGACCGCATTATTATCAGAGTAACTGACTGCGAAACGCAAAAGGCCATTGCCAAAGCAAATGTGGCCGACTGCGGAATAGCAACAATTTATACTTATCAAGGCCTGGTCAGGGGGCTTTTTAACAAAGAGATCGAAATCGATGTGGAGCATACCAAAAACCTGAATCATGGCGACCCCTACTGTGAAGTTATTATTAGGCTCTTGCCATACCGGAAATAGTACATTTTTAATATTTTGAATTTTCTTTGCTGTAACAGGCTATATATGGTATATGTAATATATAAGATTGGGCACTAGGCAATATTCACGAGAGGAGATGGATTTATGATTAAAAAAATTCTTGTCCCTACTGATGGTTCCGGATACTCCCGCCGAGCACTAAAAACAGCAGTGGAGTACTCCAAAGTTTTTGGTGCTGAGATCGAAATATTACACGTAGTATCTGAGCCATTGGGTATTTATGACTTCAACCTATATCATGTGACTGATGAACAGTTGGAGGAAGCTGGCAAGCGAATTATGGCAGCAACCAGCAAAGATTTGGACCTTAGTGAAGTCAGTTTTAAAAGTAAAGTTGTTTCCGGCTACCCTGCCTCTGAAATTATAAATGCAGCCAATGATAATGTAGATTTGATTGTTATTGGGAGCCAGGGCAGAAGGCCATTAGTAGGGGCTCTGCTGGGCAGTGTGACACAACGTGTTCTGGCTGTTACCCGTTGCCCCGTTCTAGTGGTGAAATAATATATAACTCATCAATTTATCAGATATTGCAAGAGGAGATGGATTTATGATCAAAAAAATACTAGTCCCTACTGATGCTTCTACTTATTCACGTAACGCAATGGCAACCGCTGTAAAGTACGCCAAAGCTTTTGGTGCTGAAATCGAACTTCTCCATGTGGTTTCACTCCCCCCCTATGGTATGTACGACTTTACCCCCCGTCATTTTAATGATGAGGAACTAGCTGAAATGGGCAGAAAGATTTTCGCAGCTACTACTAAGAAAGTTGATCTTGAGGGACTAAAGGTAACCGAAACAATTGTTACAGGTTATCCTGCTGCTGAGATTGCCAAAGCAATCGAAAAAGATGTTGATCTGGTCATTATTGGAAGTCAGGGTAGAAGGCCTCTGGCCGGAGCTCTGCTTGGAAGCGTGACTCAAAGGGTACTGGCAGATACCCGCTGCCCGGTTCTCGTGGTGAAGTAAAACTGTAAATCACTTATACTGCCCCTGGTCTTGAGTTATACTATGCCAGGGGTATTCTTATTTAATAAATCATGCTTTAAATGGGAATGAACCGTAATAATTTATAATCAGGCGGAGGTTAACATGCAACACAGTATCGATTGTCTGTCCTGTATGCTGAGTCAGGCTGTCAAGTCAGCCAAGAATCATATCCCTGATGAGGAAGAACGAAAAAAACTGATCAGGGGGATCATCGCCGATATGGCTTCCCTGGATGAGTCTGTCACTTCTCCTTATATAGCAGGCAGGATCCAGGCAGCTCTTAGAAAAGCTATGAATGATCCGGACCCCTATGTACAAGATAAGAAGTATTATAATGAAGAAATGCTGAAACTGGAAGATGATCTGTTTAAAATAAGGGATTCTTATGAGAACCCCTTTGCGGCCGGAATTAAACTGGCTGCTTCCGGCAACATCATTGACTTTGCCCCGGGATACGACCTTTCCAGAGAAAAGGTCATGGAAATCATCGATCAAACCCTTGCCATGGACATTCCCCGGGATGTCCTGCTCTCCTTTCAAAAAGATTTAAAAAACGCTTCCACCTTCCTTTACCTGGGTGATAATGCCGGAGAAATTGTTTTTGACAAAATATTTATTGCCACCATAAAAAATTACTATCCTGAACTTGAAATTTATTTTGCCACCCGGGGCAAACCGATCTTAAATGATGTGACAGAAGAAGATGCCTATATTATCGGCATGGATAAATTTGCTCGGATCATCAATAACGGAACTGCTATTCCCGGTACAGATCTTTCTGTTTGTTCTTCAGATTTCAGGAAAGTTTTTGCAGATTCTGACGTAATTATTTCTAAAGGGCAAGGTAATTTTGAGACGCTTTATGGCAGCGGCCATAAGAATATCTACTATCTGTTCCTTTGTAAATGCAGCCATTTCATGGAAATGCTGGGCGCCAGACAAAACGACCTGATGTTTATCAAGGAATAAACTCTCCGGAATTTGTGCTCACTTCAACGTTGCATCATTGACAGGTTTCTTTATGAAAGGAATGAGAACATGGTGGTAAAATCAAAAGATTACATACTCCAGGCTTTAGCTGCGACCCGCAAAAGAATCGAAGGCATTAAAACCTTCCATATACCAGTAGTCAAAAGGACCATAGAAGAATACGAAAAGGCAGGCGCTGACCAGCACTTTATCGATCAGCAGAAGCAGCAACTGCTAAAACTGTATGCGATGATCGGTGAGCTGGAATCCAAGACCGAACGCCTGCGAAATCGTCTCTAAAGCTTTAATGAGCTATCCCGTATCAAGAATGATGCGGGATTTTTTTATATGGGGCATTCACCACGAATTCAAATCAAGATATTGACGAAAACATGGAAAGATCCTATATTAAAATGAGCATATGCCCGAAGCTATGACAGGCAAATATTTTTATCTGTCTTTACATAAGAATGACATAGAAGGGAGTTGATATGATGCCATTTTATGAATTTGAAGGGAAACGCCCCCGGCTTGATCTCTCCTGCTTTATCCACCCTGATGCCGTTCTGATTGGCGATGTGATTATCGGCAAGCAGTGTTTTATCGGTGCCGGCGCTGTTTTAAGGGGAGATTACGGCAGCATCATCATCGGTGACGGTGCCAATGTCCAGGAAAATTGCATGATCCATGCCCAGCCCGGTACTGCTGCCCTGGTGGAAGGAAATGTAGATATTGGACATGGTTGTGTCATCCACGGGCCCTGCACCATTAAAAAAAATGTAGTGATCGGCATGGGGACTGTCATATGTGAGAACTGCAGGGTGGGAACCGGCAGTTTTATCGGAGCCGGCAGTGTGTTGCCTGCCAAAGCAGTCATTCCTGACCATAAGTTAGCCTATGGCAATCCGGCCAGAGTGATCAAGGATACCACTGATTACCAGCGTAATTTCATCCAGGCTGCCATCGATATCTATAAGGACCTCTGTGTACGTTACAAGGATTCGTTTAAGCCAATCGAAGACCCGGAAAGCCTATATGAAAATACCGGAAAATAGTATAAAATATTTTAGAATAGTTATCTGAACTCTGTACGTATTTATATTTTTACCAGAATACCTGTAAGAGCCATGAAAATAACATAGTATTATTTATTTCAACAGAGAAAGAAGGAAAACAACTTGAATGCAGAATTTGAACATCTTTATAGTCGAGATCCCCGGGCAGCGATGATGACGATCAATGAAATGGAGGACTTATTAAAAGACGCTATTGATCATGGCCCCATACTGGGACCGGATACCAAATTATATGAAAAGCAGGGGAAATTTTACCGGGTAACCATGCCTTGTCTGGCTTGCCTGGGCTTAAAGGAATATGATAAAACGATCCCCTTTGTAGAAGTTCTTATACTAGACGCCTATGACTTATAAATTATATGGTCAGGATCAGTTCGTCCTGGCCGTTTCTTTTTAATTGTCAAACGTTATGTGGATCATGTTATTTGTGGCGGTTGACAGGTAAAAGGCTGCTGATCTAAAGTTGAGGAGAGGGTCATATGAATCAGTATTCATTATATGCACAAAAACTAAAAGATCTTCTGGGTCTTTTAAGGGAACCGGTGGCAGTGAAGCTGGTTCATAATGAAAATGAACTTAACAGCATGAATGTAAGCGGTTATGATGCTGAAACCAAATGCCGCTACTGTCAGGCAGTGATGCGAGCTAGTCACGGGGAAAAAGTGATTTTGAACGCTGACAATATCACCTGTGCTGCTGCCGCTGCTGCTTTCGGCCTGAAGACACTGCATCCCAAGCTGGCCTCCGGGGCGGCTCACCATAACGTAGGTACTTTCGGCACCCAGGAAGCGGCGCAGAAAATGATGAGTGATATGCCCCGCCTTCCTTTTGGCAGCTATCATTTTGTTGTGGTATCTCCCCTTGCAAGTTGCGAGTTTGAACCGGTTGTAGTTTTAGTGGAAGCACCTCCGGAAAATCTTATGTGGGTGGCCCTGGCCTTAATTTATACCACCGGGGAGCGTCTGCAGTTTTCCACTTCGGTGGTACAAGCCACTTGTGTAGATTCTACTGTCGTTCCCTTTACTACCGGGAGGCTCAATGCCACCCTGGGATGTATCGGCTGCCGGGAGGCCACCGATCTTATGCCTGTTGAAAACCTTATCGGCATACCCTATCTCCTTTTGCCGGTGATCATGGAAAATCTCAGCGCCATGGAAGAAGTGATAGACAAAAACAGGACAAAAAGTATCTATGAGCGTTTCAAGAAAAATAAAATCTAAAAAGTCTCCCTGCTGCTACTTCTGCCAAAACTCTTTACCCAAAGGCCTTGTTTTAATTTAATCGTCCAGCTTTCTTCACTCACATACATATATCACACTTTATCATGATTGCTGCTCATAAACGGTCTATTTACTTATGGTGAAAAGTTGCTTGTCAGACAGCTCCTTGACTTCTTCCCTGGAGAATTTTCTTTTGGCTTTTAGAGTGATGGCCATGTTATTTTTTCCCCACTGTGTTTCCCCCGGTCCTTCACTGTTTTCATAAGTAAAGCGGGCGGGGTTAGCCAAACGTGCTTTGGTAATGCCCTGGATGCAATCTGCAAGACAGCTGCTGCCTTTTACTGCTACTGTAAGTGCTTCATCATTGAGCTTCCCCAATTCATCTTCGGCAATGGCAGCCATTCTGGAAGCCAGATACAAATCGCGGCAGTCTTCCCCGTGATGGACCATGGCTTGCTCGAAAATAAATTCATAGCGCATTGCCCGGTCTTTGCCTTTTATGTATGAAGTTTTGGGGGAGAAAACAATGTCCTTTTCAAAATAAGGTTTGATATCCAGTACCGGCGTCCCTCCAATGGCATCCAGCCCGCTCACATGAAGCAGATTTCCTTCTACCCTTTCCAGTGCGGCCAGACACATTCCGATAGGATTGGGCCTGTTAAAAGCACGCAGGGCGAAAACACCGTATTCGGGAAAATCGGGGTTTACTTTCTTGGGAACGATTTTTAAAATGTCTCTTTCCGCTTTGTGAAACCAGGCTAAAACCCAGATGTGAGAATTTTCTTCGATCCCCTGCAAAGCTTCATGATAATCAGGAAAAACTTCGATAATCGCTTTTTCTCCGCCCAGCGGCATTTTTTTCAATGCATCATCTGTATCTGAGTGTACGATGCCTATCGGTTTTAATAATATGTCATCCATCCTGATCAAGCCTCCTTGTACGAGTTCATTTATTTTAGCATACTCTTTTATTCCTTTGATGTCCCGTAAACAGGTAATTTACTTTAAAATACAGGTTAAGGTAATTGATAAGATTGTTTTAGCGTTATAATGAAAAAAACTGTATGAAGGATTAAGTGCTAAGACTTATGCATCGCAAATTAAATTTAAAAAGAGTGAAGATCATGAGTAACGAAATTATCATGGAAAAACAAGATCATATCGGCCTATTTTTTTAGGCGTTTTACCGTCTGCCACACCGGGATCCCAGACCATCTCCATCGATTTTACATCACCTTGACTTTTTCTATCTTCCATCTGCCCCGCTGGGTCCCCGAACCATTTCCCATCAATTTAACACAGAATAAAGCAGGTCCCCCCACCCTGCCATCCCGTTTTAGATTCCGGCCAATGCTCCCAAAATACGCAAACCGATCCCTTTTGTAACTGTAAACCTGTTACATAAATGTTACAGTTGTAAACCTTATGTAATATTTTTTTCATTGGCCCAATTATCCTGTACACCTTAATAAATCCTGTTTATGGGCATGAATGAGGCTTGTTTAATCAGTGGCATAGTATTTGCTATCAGAAATATTAAAAATCTAATTACCAGCAGTAAGAGGAGGTGTAAATATTCTGCTGGGGTTCGGGTTATCGATCAAAATCTGTATTTTTGATAACTGGAGGTGAAATGTGTGGCCCATAAACTTTCTCGAAGAAGTTTTCTAAAGTGGACAGGAATTTCAGTAGGCGGCGGCATGGTTCTGGGCGCCGGCTCCAATCAATTGCGGCTCTCCAATCTGGTGCTGGCAGCAGATCAAGCACCAGCTCAGGAGGAAGAAGGAGAATGGAGACATACTGCCTGTGCCATGTGTTTGATGTGTCCAATGCAGGTTAAAGTTAAAAACGAAAAAATCATTGATGTACAGGGCGAAGACATTTATCCCTGGAAGGGCAAGGTTTGTGCTAAAGCTTTCGGAGGAATTTGGGGAAGGATCTATGCTCCCGACCGAATCCTTCATCCTTTAAAAAGAGTCGGTGAAAGAGGCGAAGGAAAGTTTGTCCGCTGTACCTGGGATGAGGTCATTGAAGCAACAGCCAATAAAATCAAGGAATATATGGACGCGGGACACCCGGAATGGTATGAAACCTGGTGGGGATGCCCGGTGCAGACTGACAACATGTATTTCCTGCATTACTGGGCTCGGATAACCGGCACCAGCATTTCCTATATGCATGGACAGATCTGTTTTGGGGACAATACTGCAGAAAAATCCATTACTTTTGGCGGCAACCGTGCCGGTGACCTGGTTGGCGGAACGGCTGATTATCTGAACTGCAAGTATGCAGTGATCGCTGCTCAGAACTTCCCCGGTTCTGTTTTTACACCTGGTACCACCTGTGGTTCATCTGCCTTCTTCCCGGTATTTTTAAAAGCCCGTGAAAATGGCTTCAAGTACACTTTGCTGGATCCAAAACTTACTGACAGCGGAGCCTTGGCCAATGAATGGCTGCCCATAAAACCAGGAACGGATGCAGTCTTTGCCATGGCAGTTGCCAATGTTCTGCTGAAAGAAAAGCTTTATGATGAGGAATTTCTATTGACTTATACCAATGCAGCCCAGTTGATCAATAGTGCCACCAAGGAAGCCATAAAAGACGCAGAGGGGAATTACATGCTTTGGGATGGTGCATCCAATGCAGCAGTTGTCCTGACCGAAGCCGGAACTATGCAAGGTGAACTGGGCATCGGTACAACCTATGAAATAAACGGTGTCAAATGCCAGACCGCTTTGGGCGCCTGGGCACAGGATATTGCTGAATATACCCCCGATAAAGCAATTGAAATCTGCGAAATACCATTCAGCACAGATAAAATCTATGAAATCGCCCACAATTTGGGTTACAATCGTCCAGCAGTAATATTCTCCGGCGGCTTTACCACCGGGCGTTATGCCAACTGGTTCCAGGTATTAAGATGTTACAGTGCAGTGAACTTGCTTCTGGGCAATATCGAAAGGCCTGGCGGCTGGTATTTCCCCAAGAAAAAATTCAATGTAGGTACGGGCTGGCCAACATATCCTGAGGTACCGGAATATCCCGATCCAGAACTGCAAGTGGTTCCCGGTGCCTGGGCCAACTTGGTTTCCATTAAATCATTGGACAAAGTCCCCTGTTATTCTGATCCGCCAAAATACCATCCCGCTACCGTAGCTCTTCCATGGGAACATTTTGATGCCATGCGGGCTGGAAAAATCAAGGCGCTCTTCTCCACTGCTGAAAACTCTGCAATCACCCAAGTGGATACTACCTTGGTCTATGAATGCCTCCATGGGCTGGAACTGATCGTAGTTGGCGAACAACTGCCCAAGGAATTTGTGGAGCTTGCTGATTATGTAATACCGGAAGCATCTTATGTAGAGAGAAACCATTTATACACCTTTACATCTCTTGGCCAGGATGGAAAGGAACATCCCACGGCCATGATGCGTTCGGCTGCAATCCAGCCTCAGGGTGAATCGAAACCGGTTTCCTGGTTTTATACAGAAGTGGGTAAACGGCTGGGATTGGGCGATTACTTTGAAAATATCGATCAGCAATATGGTTACTGGGATCCTATGCTAAAAAAAGCTGGATTATCCGTTACTTCCAAAGATCTGGTAGAAAATGGCCCTTATTCTGAATCAATTCCTATGGAATACGATGTCTTGAGTATGCCGATCCCTACCCCCAGCAAACGTTTTGAATTCTACTCCAATGAGCTGGCTGAGAATTGTTACTATCATCCTGACTCTCCCTGGCAAAGCATGGAATATGTTCATCCGCTGCCGGTTTATATACCCATTGTCAAACCGCAAAACGAAGATGAATTTTATCTGATCAGCGGTAAAGCCACCTGGCACCAGAAAAACGCCACCCAGGATAATCGCTACCTGATGGAATCAGGGATCGAAGGCGGCTGCCCCTATACGCCAGTTTACTTGAATGCCGAGAGAGCAGCGGAACTGGGTATAAAGGAAAACGATGTGATCGAAATAGAATGTATCGGACCAGTCATGTCCGACGAAGTATGCGTACACGATGATTCCAATATCGGATTCAAAGATACCGTAAGAGTACACCTCAGCGAAGGGTTGCACCCCGCTGTTGCCTTCACTCATTTTGCTGCCGGGCATAAGTCTAACCTGATGCTTTCCAAGGTCCGTGAAGGAATCGTGCACAGCGAGTTTGTTCCTCTGACCGTTGAGCCATATGGCGGCGGCTGCGGTAAAAATTACAGTATTGTTAAGATCAGACGAGTGGGGGTGTAAAGTGCTATGGCCAGATATGGAATGGTGATCGATCTTAAAAAGTGTGTACGCTGCCGTACCTGTTATATTACATGCAAAATATTCCATAACATACCCAATGAATTTGACAGCGGGCATTCCTATTCCCGAATCAAGCTGGTTGAACCGGAAGTAGGCAAATATCCTTCCGTTCACAGGTTCTTCATGCCGGTTCACTGTATGCACTGTGATGAAGCACCCTGTGTAAATGTTTGTCCAACTGGAGCCAGTTATATTGGCGAAAATGGAATCGTGCACTTCGATACGGAAAAATGTATCGGATGCAAATATTGTATTTTGGCTTGTCCCTATCAGGCACGCTACTATAATCATGAAACAGGTCTGGCAGATAAGTGTGATTTTTGTGCAGATAGACTCGAAGCTGGCCTGCAGCCTTATTGTGTGGAAAAATGCATTGGTAATGCCATCGTGATCGGTGATCTTGATGATCCTAACAGCGAAGTGTCCAAGATCATCAGAACGGAAGGAGCAGTACCCTTGTCTCCGCACCTGGGTACCAAGCCTAAAGTTTTCTACTGTAATATCAAATAGTTTTTCTGCCAAAAATCTTGACTTATAGGAGGTGTAAATATGCTGCATGCGCAGACAATGTGGGGTTGGCCAATTGCATGGTATCTGTTCCTGGCAGGTGTGTCGGCAGGTACCTATATCGTTGCTGCTTTCTGGCAATACGCAAAAAAACAAAATTATCTCGTTAAGATTGGTATATATTTAACTGCTCCCTGCCTGGGGCTGAGTATTTTCCTGTTGTGGATCGACCTGGGGCAGCGGTTTAAATTCCCCTATGCTTTTCTAAGGCCCCACGAATCATGGATATCAATAGGTGCCTGGCTTTTGACCTTGTTCTTCATCCTGGTAGCGATCCAGTGGTTGAAACAATTTTTCGCCCGGAAACAGGAACAAACTCCTGATTATCCAGGTTGGGTCTGGGTCGCAGGAGTCATACTGGCGTTTCTAACTGCCATTTATACCGGGATCCTGTTAGGTGTAGCCCAGGCGATCCCCTTCTGGAATACCCCGCTCTTGCCGGTATTATTCCTGGTCTCTGCTCTTTCAACCGGAATCGGTGCAGTTATGCTTATGGCGGTCATTTTCAAGAAAAAACAAGCTGCTGATATTGAGGAAGGTTTTCATTTAATGGCTAAAGCAGATGTAGGGATGATCATATTTGAAATCTTATGTATTATTTTTTATCTTTACTTTATGGCCAAGTCCGGCGTGGCTGCCTCTGCTTCAGCTGCTATGATCGTAAGCGGTCCTCTGGCTGTGATCTTCTGGCTGTGTTTTGCTGTGCTCGGCCTGATCCTTCCTTTGATCATGGAATTAAACTCTTTGCAAGGGAGCACAGTCAAGATCAATGTGACCCAGACTGCGGTAATGTCTGTCTGCCTTTTAATAGGTGGTCTGGCACTGCGTTATATCATTCTGGCTGCCGGTATTTATGAGTCGGTCTCCCCTTTCCTATAAACCCTTATTAATTTGGAGGGCCTTTTTAAGGTCCTTCAACTTACTTAAACTAAGCGAATGAGAGGCATGGTGATTATTTTGAGTACTATCGATCCTTATCTCAGAGGTAATGTTTATCAGCATTTATCTGTACTTTATCAATATCAGGAAGATGATCTGTTTAATAGTTTTAGAAACCAAAAACAGGAAATAGCCCATCTGTTTAATGAATTAGCCGTTGCTATGTCCCTGCCGCTGAAAGAGGATATCGATCGTTTTGTCAAATCTCTCGATCATGTGGATCTGCAAGACGTCCAGGCTGAATATGTGAGATTATTTGATTACCGTCCTGCCTGTCCTTCCTTTGAGTCTTTCTTTTTGAAATCTTCCAATCAACTGGCTTATATGGAGGATATCAATCCGGCTAAAATGCAGATCGCCATCGAGGAGTTTTATCGCAAGTACGGAATAGAACCGGCTCATTTCGGGGAACTGCCTCCTGATCATATTACAACTGAGCTGGAGTTCATGTACTACCTGGCATTTTGTGAAGGTCAGACTCAGGAAAATAAGGAATGCAATATATACGCAACTGCACAATGCGAATTCATGCAGGATCACCTTATCCTTTGGGTACCAAAATTCTGCGAGATCATGGAGAAACACGCTGATTTGGAATTCTACCGGCTTTTGTCGGTCTTGACCAGAAACTTTGTTTCCAGAGATGCCAGTTATCTACATTCTGGTATGGAGGGATCACTTTGTTAAAACGTAAAGTAGGGGTTTTATTCTGCTCACGTAAGACTGAGCCAGACCAGAATCCTGAGATTATTGAACTCAATGACTTCTGTCTCAGTCATCCGGATATTGCTTTTTTCGATGCGGTCAAAGAAGAATACCTGCGCGGTTATCTGCTTAAGAAGGTCCGTTCCCGGGCAGAGGGTTTGTTGATATTAGGCAGCATCGACAGGAAGCAGATGGATGTATGCCTGGACGCCCTGGAAAGCACTGATATTCCCATATTTGCCTGTGAATTTATAAATATTGGAGGATTAACACCCGAAAAAGATGGTGAGCAAATCAAACTGCTTATCAAGGCTTATACCGCCAAAATATTGGCTGGTTGGGAGGTAGCCAGCAAGGCTGCACCTGTCAGTCTGGTCAAAATGTTTGAGGCAATTGACAGGCCGGCCATGAATCGGCGCCAGTTTCTGAGAATGCCCTTAAAGTTGGGCAAATATGAAGAAGTTCCGGTCATCAACAGCCAAAGCTGTATCGCTTTTAACAGCTCCTGTCAATTATGTGTGGATGCCTGCCCTACTGAATCCCTTGTCAAAAAGGACGGCACTATTCACATTAAAAATGAAAAATGTGTAAAATGCGGCTGGTGCTCAGTTTCCTGTCCTTATGGCTGTATCCAGATCCCATCCTTCACGGTGCCGGCGGGATTGGCCCTGTTACAGGAATTAGCACCGGGATTAGCATTAAACAGCGATTTGTCACTGCTGATCAGCTGTGCTGCCGGTTGTGAAGAATTATCCAAAGCAGAGCTCGGCTCTAATTTTATTACGATCCGGGTCCCCAGCCTGGCTTCGGTATCTTATCTGCATTTGATCAAAGCTGTAAAAGCAGGATTCAAGAGAATCCTTTTACTGTGTCCGGGGGAGAACTGTCCCCGTAAGGTCTCCCTGGAGAAGTGGCAGCAAATGTTTCTGTTTGTAAAGCAACTGCTGGAATCGGTTGACTCTTTTTCTCCTTTGGAATTGATCATCATCAGGGATAAAAGTGAAATCAACCGCCAGTTGAATCAAACACAGGATAATACCAGCACTTTTTATCAGCCGCAAAACCATGCGGAAACCGTCTACACCAGGCAGTTTGATTACCGGCAGGATTTTGTCCTGAGCCTTAGAAAACTGCTCAAAAACCGTCCGGAGAAAAACAACAAGTATTATGATTCACCACTTCCTTTTTACCGCATTTCCATTGATCCTGAGCGTTGTTCCATGTGCGGGTCCTGCTGGGAAAAATGTCCCTCCGGTGCCATCACTTTGGAGAAAAACCCGCAAGGAAATCTGATCCGGTTCAACTATGTGAAATGTATCAATTGCCGCACCTGTATGATCAACTGCGCTGAAGAAGCGGTTTCTATCGAGAAGGTTCTGGATCTTGCCTGTCTTGATAAAGGGGGCAATGAAGTACTGAAAATGGATAAGATCATCAAATGCAAAGGCTGCCAGAAGCCGATCGGCACCAGGTCTCTAATTACAAAGGTGAACCAGGATCTGGTTGAAAAAGGATGGATGAATAATGCTGAAAAAATCTATTATTGCAGCAACTGCCAGACAATGGATATTGAAAATGAACTGCTGAACTTTCTGTTGCCCTAAAACAGCAGCAAGATCAGCAGGATCTGAATCTCTTTAAATTTTGCACTTATACTGAAAATTAGGCTAGTATGTTATAATATTACATAATACTGCAGTGGAGTACAATTTTCGATAAGTGTTGTATGAATTTCATAAGCCTTGTGCATGATGCAGGAAACCATTTGTATAAACCTGCTTGACTTTTTCAAGTTTAGCTGATCAGTTTTACTGGGTCTATCGAAAGAAAGTAGGTGAATTCCTGGTGAATCAAGCTTTCCTGTCGAAAAATGAACTTCTGTTTGAGTGGAAGCAGTTTATTGATACCGGCGCAATTGGCACCACCGATCATAATGCAGCCATAATGGATTCATGGAAAAGGTCTTATTATGCCGGTGTAGATCCTTATCAGGATCTGCCCTATATTATTTATAAACATAAGTCCAAGAAGCTTTCAGAAGAATTATCCACCCTTATTTCCATCAGTTGTCCAATTATCAATCAAACCTACGGGATCATCAAAGGTTCCGGATTCCATTTATTTTTAACAGATAAAAATGCTCGTCTGATTGAATGTGTGCCAATCATCAGAAGAGTGATTGATCATTGGGATGAAGATTTTCTAGGTACCAATGCCATTGGCCTGGCTGTTTTAAGCTGGCAGGTTGCCCAGGTAGCCGGGGTTGAACACTACTGTCATGCACTCCATGGCTTTACAACTTCTGCCGCACCCATTCTGGACAGCCAAGGTGAACTCCATGGTGTCTTGGGTCTGATCGGCCCCGCAGATGAAGATCATAGCCACGTTTTGTCTGCACTGGTAAAGGCAGCAGATAAAATGAAGGATTGTCTTACCATAGAAGAGTTAAGTCACAAGTACATGTCGATCTCGGAGTCTTTAAACAAAATCATCAACAGTGTGCCTGATGGAGTCATGATACTTGATGCTTATGGTGTGATTGAGTATATAAACACCGTTGGCAAAAAGATCTTAAACTATAACAGTAAGGATCTGACCGGGCTGCATTTTCATCATCTGAGTGATACCCTGGTCAAGGAGAATATAAATTATAACAAGTATCCTTTTGCCAAGGTAAATATTTTTCTCAAAGATTTAAACAAAAAGCATCACTGCGAAACTGACATGCAAATGATCAAAGATGAAAACGGACATATTATCAATGCAATCATTTTTATCCGCTATGATGCATGCACTGGTGTTAATCACCATTATCACCGTAGTGATAAAGCTGGATTCAACAATATAATGGGAAAAAGCAAAAAACTGCTGGAGAGTATTAAAATCGCCCGTATTGCAGCAGATAACATGAGCAATATCCTGCTGCAGGGTGAAAGCGGTACCGGCAAGGATATTTTTGCCCAGGCCATACATTATGAAAGCCCCAGACGCAGCGGGCCTTTTGTTGCCGTAAACTGCGGCGCGATCCCACACGAACTGGTAAGCAGTGAACTGTTTGGTTATGTTGACGGTGCCTTTTCAGGTGCCAGAAAAGGAGGCGCACCAGGTAAATTTGAAGCAGCCCAGAGTGGTACCTTATTCCTTGATGAAATCAGCGATATGCCCCTGGAATCACAGATAGCCTTGCTAAGAGTTCTCCAGGACAGAAAAGTGATCCGCATTGGAGACCACAAAGAAATTCCAGTGGATATACGTATTATCTGTGCCACAAATAGAAATCTGTATGAGGAAGTCCTGGCAGGCAGATTCCGGGAAGATCTGTACTATCGTATCAATGTGATCTCCATCTTTCTTCCCCCTTTGCGGGAAAGACCGGAGGATATCCCCCTCCTGATCAAATATTATTTATCCAGGATGGGCATATCACCAGAGCTGATCGCTAAAATTATCAACTCCCCCTTAATAGAAGAATTGATCCATTATAATTGGCCGGGAAATGTTAGAGAACTGCAGAATGCCATTGAGAGACTGGTGGTAAACATTCGCAAACAGGACAATTTTGATCTAAGTGATGTGGATTTAAATCTATTCGGTAGCTGCTGCAGCAATTGTGTTATGAATAACAGCTGCATTATGGACTACGGAGAAGAAGCATACCGACAGCGAAAGCAAAAGATCGTCATGCTGGATGAATGCGAACGAATCAGAGCACTGATGGAAAAACATAACGGCAATAAATCCCAGGTGGCCAGAGAAATGGGTTATTCCCGAGTCACTCTGTACCGAAAATTAAAACTCTACGGTATTTAAATAACAAGGGCGCTTTCTTTTCCTTAAAGCGTCCTTGTTGCATATTGCGGGCTGGAATACAGATGCATGCATTTATCGGCAAGGTATGTATGAACAAAAATCTCCAGCGCATTGAGATCAATAAAGCTCATAGACCCTCCGCTTAATTTATGATTTTTCCTTTTCAGGTTATATATGACCTCCTATGGTCCAGCTAACTGTGATTCTTGTGTTCGCAAAAATGCTGCCTGCTTAGCTATATTTTGCTGCTTGTTTCAGAATTTCAGCTTTATCAGTTTTCTCCCAGTGAAAATCCGGATCCAAACGGCCGAAATGACCATAACAGGCGGTCTTTTTATAAATAGGCCTGCGCAGTTTCAAATCATTTATTATAGCCCCGGGCCTAAGATCAAAATGTTTATTGATGAGTTCAACGATCTGTTCGTCTGAAACCTTGCCGGTTCCATAGGTTTCAATATATATTGAAACTGGATTGGCTATTCCTATAGCATAGGCTAGCTGTATTTCACATTTATCTGCCAAGCCTGCAGCAACGATGTTTTTTGCTACATATCTCGCTGCATAAGCTGCTGAGCGGTCAACCTTAGTGGGATCTTTACCGGAAAATGCTCCCCCACCGTGCCTGGCCATTCCGCCATACGTATCAGCAATGATTTTACGACCTGTTAGTCCTGTATCTGCTTGAGGGCCGCCAATCACAAAACGCCCAGTGGGATTAATATAGAACCTGGTCCGTTCATCCAGTAATTCTGCTGGTATGACAACCTTTATGACCTGTTCAATGATGTCCCTCTCGATTGTTTCATGTTCCACCCCGCTGTTATGCTGAGCAGATACAACTACAGTATCAACTCTCGATGGTTTGCCATTTTCATACTCCACTGTAATCTGGGTTTTACCATCTGGTTTTAAATAACTTATTCTCTTTTGTTTGCGAACATCAGCCAACCTCTTGGCCATTTTACTGGCTAATAATATTGGCATAGGCATAAGTTCAGGTGTTTCATTACTGGCATAACCAAACATCATTCCCTGGTCACCTGCACCGATGGTGCAAGAATCGCTGGCATGAGAATTATTACTTTTAAATTCCAGAGATTTATCGACTCCCATGGCAATATCCTTCGATTGCTCATCCAACGTAGTTATTACCGCACAAGTTTCTGAATCAAAACCGTATTTTGCGCGGGTGTATCCTACATCTTTAAGGGTTTTACGAACAATCTTTGGTATGTCTACATAGCAATTGGCACTAACTTCACCTGAAACCATAACCATGCCTGTAGAAACCAGCGTTTCAACTGCAACCCTTCCCATAGGATCTTCTTTTATTATGGCATCTAAAATTGAGTCTGAAATCAGGTCAGCTATTTTGTCGGGGTGTCCCTCAGTTACTGATTCAGAAGTCATAAGTTGTTTCGCCAAATTCAACACTTCCTGTCATCTTTATTATCAGCTATTCCTTATTATCAGCTATTCCTCGTGGATCGCTTCCAGGGGGCAAACATCTATACAAGCTTCACATTCCAGACAAATTTCTGTATCAATGAATGCTTTTTCATCGATTATAGATATGGCACCAACCGGACATGTATCAACGCAAACCCCGCATCCTATGCAGCTGTCATCAACATACATTATGCAACTCTCCCTTTACGATAAATCATTAAAGTCAACAATAATGTTGTTCTTCAACTAAATATATGGCCAGGACTTTTTATCGTCCTGACCAATTTCCAGGTAAAGTATATATAATGATCAATCTTCCTCTTTCCTGGCTTTTACTTCAGATATCTCTCGGCGGATTGCCTCCAGACTATCTTCCAAATACCTGGCCTGCTGTTCCAGGCTGTCTAAACGATCATTCTCACCTGTATATACCGGATATGGATATGGGGCCATATACCCCCAGCCAAAACCAAAGCTGCGACCTCTGCCGCCGCCTCTGCGGACTCCCCGTCCCCAGCCGCCGAAAAAGCGCCCCTGGTTATAACCTGTATAATCAGGAACTGCATTGCCTGTACAATATCCTCCTCGACGTCCAGTCTTTGGTCCCATTCCCAGTGGGCCTGTACGGTCTCCTCCTGGCATTCTGTTCACCTCCTTTGAAGATATCAAATGAGCCTTGTTTTTCCTTATGTGGAGTTCATATTTCCCTGCCTCTCCTATGGCGCTTGCGCTTTTGCTTCCCAGCGCAGTCGTCATAATAATGCCCGTTTACGTACATATGGAGAACTTCTTCCACTGGGCCGAAAACATTTGAAATGATTTCAATATTTTTAGCTTGTACTGCCATGGCATATGTTTGGGAAATAGCTCCACATATCAATACCTTTGTTTCCCATTCTGCTAGTTTTTCGGCCCGGTCAAAAGGTAATGCTGATTCAAATCTTAGGGTTATCAATTGTGTTACCGCACTATCTGATATATCGATCAACAGGAAATATTTTGATACATCAAAAACGGGCGATATGCAATTCTCCCATAATGATATTGCTGCTCTCATAATACTTTTGATTATTTGCAAATCTCATGCCATCTTTATGTATATTATAAATTTCGCCTAATTATAGGGGCTTAATCATTATTTGGATACTTTTTCTTTTTTTTTATTTGCATTATGCAATCTTTTAATATTGCATGCATAGCATTCTGCAATGGTTATGGGTATAATAAATACAAAAACAGAACGGGGAAATAAACATAAACAGGAAATTAATAAACAATACCAACCACGATATTATTTTAGATTCCATAAACGAAGGCGTTTTTACCGTTGACATGAACTTCAGGATCACCAGTTTTAATGCTGCTGCGCAAAGGATCACGGGGATCCCCCGGGAAGAAGCCTTGGGTCGTATGTGTTATGAAATCTTGCGGGCCAATGTTTGTGAAACCAATTGTGCCTTAAAATATACTTTTGATACTGGTCATCCCATTATCAACAGCACAGCCGGCATAATTGATCATAAAGGCCGGCAGGTGCCTATCCGCCTCTCCACTGCCATCTTACGAAATGAGGACGGTGAGATTATCGGTGGAGTAGAGACATTCCAGGACTTAAGCTACATCGAACAACTACAGAAGCAGTTGGAATCAAGATACAGTTATGAAGACATTATCGGGCGCAGTCCCCGGATGCTGGAACTATTCAATATCCTGCCCCAGGTAGCGGGAAGCAGCAGTACAGTATTCTTGGAAGGGGCCAGCGGAACCGGCAAAGAGCTTTTTGCCCGCGCGATTCATAATCTGTCATCCAGGAAAAAGAAAAGATTTGTGGGTGTTAATTGTGCCGCCTTGCCGGATACGCTTTTAGAAAGTGAATTGTTTGGTGTCAAAGCCGGTGCTTTCACAGATGCCAAACGTGATAAACCGGGACGTTTTGCTTTGGCTGACGGGGGCACCATATTTCTGGATGAAATTGCTGACATGTCTCCTGCCATGCAGGTCAAACTGCTTAGAGTGCTGCAGGAAAGAGTCATCGAACCCCTTGGTTCCCTGGAACCGCTGGCTATTGATACCCGGGTTATCGCCGCCACCAACCGGGACTTAAGTGAAATGGTGAAAAACAGTTCCTTCCGGGAGGATCTGTATTACCGCATCTGTGTTATTCATATGAAACTTCCTTCATTACGGGAACGGAAAGAGGATCTTCCCCTTTTGATCGATCATATGCTGTATAAGCATAACAGACTGCAGAACAAAGATATCGCCGGAGTTTCCGATGAAGTCATGTCCATCCTCATGAACTACGATTTTCCCGGCAATATCCGCGAGCTCGAAAATATCATCGAGCAGGCCTTTGTCATTTGCCGGGGCAGAATCATCGAGCCTCAGCACCTGCCCGCATGCCTGCGCTCTACCAGAGACTCTGGATTTGGAGAACTGGGCTCGCTCAGCCTGGAGTCCATGGAAAAACAAATGATCATGGAAGTACTAAAAAGACATAATGGACATCGAAAAAAGGCTGCCCATGATCTGAATATCGATGTGAGCACCCTTTATCGTAAAATAAAAGCCTATAAAATCCCAGTATCTGAACTTGACGGACGCCATAAAGGGTCACCCGGTTAACTCCAAGCTTGCCATTTTTTACAGTTCCAGAATATTCTTGCGATAATAACCGCTGTATAATACTGCTGCTGGATTATGCGCCAGAACTCGGTCTTTTACAATGATGGTTGTTACCGGTGCATCAGAATATTTGGTAAAGAGCATATCAAGTCCCACACATAACCCGCAGATAATATTCATATCCGTCTTTTTCTGATTAAGAAAAAGTGCTTGTCCAATTGGATTGCACATAACTTCATCAGAATCCGGTTTAATTTGTTCATAATTTAGACTATTCTTTAAGTGTCCTCCATTTTTACAGACCACCATATATACTTCAAATTCCTTCCTCATGTACTCAGTGATGGTCTGTACTTCTCTTACCAGGCCCACACAAGCAGCGATCCCCATTCTGGTATATCCCATTTCCCGTGCAAAAAGACGTGTTTCTTCCAGACGGGTCTGCTGCATATAATGCCTGGCTTCAATGGCTGCTGAAGCCCTGCTCATTTTTAGGTTCTCCGGTTCATTATATTTTTCCATAATCCCCCGGTTGATCTCCGGATAACAGTTTTTGCCCTTCCGACATCTTTGTTTCAAGCATTGGGAACAGTCTTTATCAACTGACTTTCCTTCCTGTTGCTCTGATTTTTTTGCTAATTCTTCATTTTCCATACAAAATTCACCACATTTCCTTGCAAATATAATCTTTTAATGCATATTCTATGTGAGCATATGCCCATTAATATCCTAATAGTATTTTTTTCTAATAAATCTGTCATATTTATTTATTGGTGTCAAAAATAATATCGCTCCAAGCCAAATTCTCGGATCCTTTTTAAAAGGCTGCAGAAAGTAAAAAACACTGCCATTGACAGTGTTTTTGCTTCATATATATTAATATCTATTTTCCCAATTCCTCAGCGAGGGCTTTGGTCTTCTCGGAAAGAATCATTGCAATGCCAGCAGCATCTTTATTTTTCCCCAATATTAACGTTGAAGCCAGTTCAGCAAAGATATTCTTAATTTCCAAAAACAGCTTGGTTATCATCTATATATCACCCTCCGCTCTTTACTGTTTTAAGAAACTTATGTTAGTTCTAATCTTATTCTAATATACATCTTAAATATATACAATATAACTTTTATTTCTATAAAATAAATAGAAATCCCAAGCTATTTGTGCTATCTTCGATGCAGAATATGATGCTTTAAGCTTCTAGTCTAACTTTGCCGTAATTCTGGCCACAATTCCTTTTATATCCTCTGAATCATAATCTTCTATTTTACCCTGGTCCACCAGTTGATTCAGCCTGGCATCCCATGGCAATCCGCCCAGAAAATCTATATCACTCATCTTAGCCACATTTTCTCCCTGGCTTTCACCGAAGATCTTCAGTTTCTCGTTGCAATGGCTGCAGATAGCATAGCTCATGTTTTCCACCAGTCCCAGGATGGGTATGTTCATTTTTTTAGCCATTTTGATGGTCTTTTTGACCACCATGACAGCCAGTTCCTGTGGTGACGAAACGATTACAATCCCTTTTACCGGCAGGGTCTGCATCACGGTAAGTGGTACATCCCCGGTTCCCGGAGGCAGGTCTACCACCAGATAATCAAGCTCCCGCCAGTCTACTTCTTCCCAGAACTGCTTAACAGCACCTGCCAGTACCGGTCCGCGCCAGATGACCGGATCATCTTCATGAGGCAGAAAGAAATTGATGGAAATCAATTTTACCCCCGTTTTGGTTTGGGGAGGAATTATTCCATAATCAGTACCTTTTATTGCCGGGTTGGTCAAGCCAAAAGCCCGAGGCTGACTGGGCCCTGTTATATCAGCATCCAGAACGCCGACTTTTTTGCCTGCTCTTGCCAGTTCACTGGCAATCAGTGCAGTAACTGATGATTTCCCAACTCCGCCTTTGCCGCTCATGACCACTATAACATTTTTTATGTTATTAAGTGAGCCGGCCAGACTTTCTTTGATCTCCACCCCGCATTCCGCCGGGTTGGAATCGCATTGACCTTTGGATGGACATGAATTACAAGTATCAGACATTAATATTTCCCCCTTGTGTTAAAACTCCATTAAATTTATATTTATAAATTTAATTTTTCGATTGCTAAGAATCCTAATAAAAGAGTATTTTATTTATTATGATGATTCCCTGCCGATTTTATAAGTCGAGCCAGATTATGCTCAAATCTCCTGTCATCATTTTTGTTCCGCTTTTTTGGATTGATCTGCTTTTGCCCTGCCAGTCTGGATTTGGTATTTAAATACCTTTGCATCAAAAGCGTATCAATGTTTTCAGCAGTGTACAATTTACCGCTGGGATGAATGGCCATGGCTCCTTTTCCAAGTACGATGGAAGCTAATCCAT
>JAAZFJ010000246.1 GCA_012511795.1 Syntrophomonadaceae bacterium | reverse complement strand
TTCCAGCTGTTCCCCAATTCCTGACAGTTGTCCTGTTCCCGTACCCGAATTGCTTTTGCGTACCCGTCCGAATATGGGTTGAGGTGATACGAACATTTACTTTCACGATCGCAACGACCGTACTTCTCCGGTAAGTAGTCGCCTGTTTCTGTATCAATATACCGTACAAACGTCTTTTGATTACATTCGGGGCAATGGTGCTTTTTACTACCTTTTTCTAAACTGTACCGGTGCGTATCCATTTTTTGAAATTACTGATTGGCACATGGCACAAGTGGCATTTATGGCACAAGTGGCATTTAGTTTCGTGTTGCTTGTGCCGCTTGTGTCACTTGTGCCATGTGCCACTTGATTAATACAGCTTTTCATATTCGCCTCTTGTCTCGTGGTTGAAAAGATGCTGGTTTGATAAAAACCGCTTAAAGGTCCGTTCAGGCATACCCATGGCTTCGGCAACCCGTACGCCTTCGCTTGTGGTAAAGGTGTCGGGCAACGCAATGTAAAGAGTTCTTTTCTCGGTGGGGAGCTTATCCAACGGACTTGCATTCGAGATAATGTCGTGTACCTTAATAGCTGTTTTTTTAAAGTACTCAACCAGTTTTAAAGCCCCTTGTACTGCTTCTATTCCAACAGCTTGTTTATTGCCCTCATTACATGCGTATCGTATCATTTGAAGTATTAAAGCCAACCGAATGGCATACATTTCTATTTTAGCGTATATGCCGCTTATTGCTTCATTTTCGGGCTTATTGCTTTGGTCTGTTAGTTTCCTTTGAAATTCAAATAAAAGTTCCCTGGCCTCGGGTTTAAACCTTAATACTTCTGGTTGTAGGTTGTTTGTGTCGTCCTGTTTTATTGATACGTTAAGAATATTTAAAATAATGGTTTCCAAATTCTGCATAATTGACGGGTTTAGTTCCGTTTCGCTCCAGTATTCTTTATTTAGGTTATCGGGGACAACAAACAGTAGCCTATCTAAAAACCCGTTTTCAGTTCTATTTTTTGCCAACTCATTTAACACTCCCGGTTGTATTGATCCTATAACAGGAATAAATGGTAACGGTATGTAAATCGGATCGCTTGTTTTTCTGTTTATTCTTAATGCTTTACCGCTCCATACACTTAACCAAAATTGCTCCTCACTTCCTTTGTTGTATCGATTGAAATTCTTAAACCAACTCGCCAACTCATCTGCATAAACGCCAATACCTCTTTTATTGAATTTATGTACCTCTGCAAGGGCCTCTGGTGTAAAGTCAGTAACTAAATGTTGTTCCCAAATTGGCCTTACAGGCTCGTCATATCCCTGCTGTTCTCTTTCCTTTTTGGTAAGTGCTGAAATAGTGTCGTATTCCAGTTTTTCGCTTTGGTATTTCTGAAACATTAAATTATCCCTTTCTTCAATCGGTTTCAATGCAAAACTGATCGGGTGGCTTTTGTTCGTTCCCGCACGTCCAACAATGGCAAGGTATAAAACGGCGTTTTCCTGCCAACCCTTCTTTACTTCAACTCTGTGGGTGTTACCAATGGAAACGGAAACAGCGTATAATATTGAAGCCCCAATAAAGTCAATAGGAAAATTCAAGTTTTCATTTGTGGCTTTAATTATTTTTTGTATCAGCTCGGGGAATACCTCAACCGGAAAGGGGTTTTGTTTCGCTTTCTGTTCGGTTTCAACGGCCCTTTGTAGCCCCTCAATGTGGCTTAAGATTGTAGCCGGGTTGTCAAGGTCTTCAAATACCGGTTTAATTATCATAGCTAAACGGTATTGAGAATTTAACAACGGCCGGGAATAATTGTGAATGAAAATGCGTATCATTGCCAGATCTAAGTAAAATGACCTTTGGGCTGATCAGTTGGTTACTTTCCATTGTTCAGCTCCATTTTATTGTTCAACAAATACACATTAGCATTACGCTCAATTTCAGCGTTTGACTTTTTACGCCCGTCCTTTAGATATTTAAGTAATTCGGCACGGGAAAAGTATAGGCGTTTGCCTCGCTTCATTACGGGCAATTCGCCCCTAGATATCTTGTCGTACATGGTGGCAGCGGTAAAGCTTAAGAACTCGGCTGCCTCCTGTTGCAAATGTCCCAGAAATAGCTTATATTCGAGGGATTTGAGCAGTTTAGTTGCTGCTACAAAATCAATCATTTTACATTTTTTTGATAGGGGCAGTTGCGACCTGTCCCTTTTGTTATTTTTCATTGTTAATTGTTACCACAAATTTCCTCCATCAGCATGGTCTCCATCAGCCCGGCATTAAACGCCCTAGAATTTGCTTCCACAAGTTTTTGGTAGATTTCTTTGGTATCATTTATCAAGTCTGCCAGCATATGTTTTGGCAGATCATTTTCTGGATTGCTGATTATATCTTCCATATGTTTGATCCCCTCGCGAATTGCTACCATCACTGTAGTACAATTAACATCTTTAATGGTTCCTGTCAGACTCAGCTGTCCCCTGAGATCAATTACAGTATGTTCGTTAGTTATAATTTTCATAATTAGTAAATTTTTTTAGTGAATTTGTTTGATAAATGAGTCATTACTTCTTCCAGTTTCTTAATCATAGCAGGGAAATAGAAGATTCGAATTCTTTCCCAGTCGGGAGCTTCGGCTTCCAGGATTATCAAATCCTCGGTATCGGATCCCCGGTCGATCTTTCCTCCTTCATTGCTGATCCCGATACTCCCATATCCTATAAATAGAGGATATTCCGGGATGTGCCAGATCTGGGTTCTTATGATAAAGGGGAAATGTGCCTTCAGTGGACTTTCTTCATTTTTGGTAAATTGTCCTACAAGTTGTCCGATTACTGGATGGATCAGGTTCCTGCCATTCTTACGCACATTAGAAAGTTTATCCCGGGTAATGGAAAGTCTGTTTGGAAGGATTCTGCAGCCAGCCTTCTGATAGAAGCTGGATGAGGTACCGGCTTTTCTTTGATACCAGGATTCCTGCATTGCTGCTTGAATATATTTTTCTTCAATCATCCCCACGTCTCTCCTTACTTTGCTATCCTGTTGCCTTCCAGAAAGGCTTCAAGGTCTGCTCTTTTCACATATATCTTCC
>JAAZFJ010000245.1 GCA_012511795.1 Syntrophomonadaceae bacterium | reverse complement strand
TACAAGATGAGATTTGCGATGCCGGTTTTTACGCTCAAATCGCCAATGAAGCTCCCACAGATGAACTGCGGGAAATAATAACCAGTATTGTAGGAGATGAGTATGGACATGCCAGACTGCAGGCTTCCCTTTTAGGAATCTGTCCGCCAGAAGTATCATGTCCGCCTAATTGCCCTTCAGCCACCGGTGACTTTGAGGCAGATGTGAGAGCAGCTATCAGAGGTGAATTGGAAGCGATCAGGCGCTATGCACAGCTGGCAGGATGTGCCCCAACCCCTGAAATACGTTACTTGCTGACTTCGATCCTCGGAGATGAATATGCACATGCCAGGGTCTGGAATGCTATGATACTGGGTGAAGATATCTGCAGTTATGGCTGCCGCTAAAAAATGATGTTCTTCGAAAAAAAACTATAGGAATTAAGTAATAGAGAAATAAATGATTGGTGAAAGTAATTGACCGCAGTAATTGACAGCTAAATCAATACTGCGGTCCTATTTATTATTTGTCTTGCTTCTTTTTCCGGGGCATGGCAGAGCTCCAACCCTACAATAATGAGCTGTTTTTTCCGGTGTATATACTTGGTTTGCCCTCCTCCCCTTTGTGTTTCTTCCTGATTATGTTATGATGTTAAATAGGTATTCCATTTATTACATTACAGGGAAATTTACATTACAAGAAACAGTCATATTTTATTTAGCCTGAACATATAATAGACCGTTGGGCTTATATCGAACTTTTGACATCATTCAAGCCGTAATATTTCCATTCAAACAGTTTCATAAGTGCTTTTGCACCGAAAACTAAGACAGGGTAATTCATCAGGAATGGCTGCCTTTAGTTTTTACATTGTTTTTATATAAAAGCTTAGTCTTTTATTTAAAAAATATAAATTATTATTTAAAGGAGTTGTTATTTAATGAATAACGAGAGATTAAACCAAACTTTTTCTATGGCTGATAACATGGTGGAGAAGTTTTGGGATATGGCATTGGTGAGTTTGGGCAGTATGTCCTGGTCACAGGAACAATTGGAAAACATGGTGCAAAAGTATCTGGAACAAAGGAAAAATGCCCGGGAAGAATCTACTAAGGTGATCGAGGATTTAATGAGCCAGGTGAAGAAAAACCAGCTGCAGATGCAAACCATGATGCAGGAAGCTGTCAAAGCCGCGTTGGAAAATGTTGAATTCCCTAATTTCGACTACCTGGATATGAATAAGAAGCTCGATGAACTGGCCAAAAAGGTAGAAAACCTCTAGAAATCGGAAGCTTTCACGCGGTTACCATGTATGTAAGTGATAACCGCGTCATTTTTCATTGCCGAAACATAATCATTATAATGATGACAGATTTGGGAATGCCTGGTCTTAGCTGCCTATGACGCTCCAAAAGGGATTTAATCCGAGGGCTGGCCTAAAGGTCAATGAATCCGGTTTTCCCAAAAGGTTTTAGATGGTTGTTGAAAGGGGTTGCTAGAATGCCGCAAAATAACAAAGCAAATCATGACCCGGGCAGTTCCCGGGAAGAAATCCATATTCCGGATTTTACTGAGATGTGGAAAGAAATGTATTTTAAAACTGAATCCGCTTGGGCTGAAGCCTTTAAGGAAATGATCAGTACCCAAACATTTGTGGGATTTATAAATAATAGCCTGGATCAACATTTGTCCAATGAAAAAGTAGCTCGCCAACTGGTGGATAAATATATGGAAAATAGTCCGGTGCCTTCTAAAAAAGATATTTCCCGTGTTGCTGAACTGGTCATTTCCCTGGAAGAAAAAATCGATGCCGTGGAATTTCAGTTCACCCAGACTATGGTGAGTATGGCTGATAGTCTGCTGAAAATGGCGGATCATCAAGCTGCAGTGAAATCCGAACTGACCAGTTTGCGTCAGGATTTAAGCCAAATCGAAAAGAAGCTGGACTCTATAAATAAAAGGGCAGTGCCTTCCGGCAAGGAGCCAGGTGCAGCAAAGAAAAAAACCAAACCGGCCGGGGCAGGGGAGCTTCCGGAGAATAAATCCTGAATGACCCTGGGAAAAGGAGATTAGATATAGATGATCGAACACATATATAGTGAGCTTAAAATCGGCGATAAAGGTTATGTGGAAAAAACTATCACGGAAACGGATTTATATAATTATGCTGGTATAACCGGTGATTTTAGCTGGCTCCATGTCAATGAAGTCCGTGCAGCCGAAGGGCATTTTAAAACCCGTATTGTCCACGGGATGCTTCTGGCTGGTTTGATATCCAATGTAGTCGGGAATCAGATGCCGGGAGTGGGTACTATTTATGAGACCCAGAATTTTAAATTTTTAAAGCCTTGTTTTATCAATGATACGATCAGAGCCCAGACCGAGGTGGTGGACCTGCTGCCAGCCGGCCGGGTGAAGCTTAGGACTACCTGCTATAATCAGCATGGTGAACAGCTCATTGATGGAGAGGCTGTCGTAATACCACCTCGAAGACATGTTGTAAAAGAAGAAATGCCAGTATTCGCGGCGGGAGGGAAAAACGATGAGTAAGTTACGCATGATGAGTGGTTCGGCCGATGAAGTTGGGGCGATGCTGCAGGAAAATTATGACCGTATCTTGGACAGCAACCGCAAATGGGCGGAGATATTGACTTTCGATCCAGATCCCCAGACCGGTTTGACCCCTAAAGAAGTAGTGTGGAGAAAGAATAAAGCCCGGCTTTACCGGTATGTCAACCATGATATTAAACACAAAACTCCGCTTTTGATGATTTATGCTCTGATCAATAAACCCTATATCCTTGATCTTATACCCGGCATGAGCTTGGTTGAAAACCTGGTTGAGCAAGGATTTGATGTATATATGCTGGATTGGGGAGATTGGGAGTGGGAAGACCGGGACCTTTGTTTTGGTGACTTGGTGGATGATTATATATCCCGGGCGGTGCTTAAGGTCTGCCAGATTTCCAGGGTCAAGGAAATCAGCCTGTTAGGCTATTGCATGGGCGGGACAATTACTACTATGTATGCAGCTCTTTATCCCACCCCACTGATCAAAAATATTATTTATCTGGCTGCCCCTCTGGATTTTGAAAACGCGGGCCTTTCCAGTGCCTGGTTAAAGGAGCCGGAATTTAACCCGGACCGAGTGGCTGATACTTTTCAGCTGATCCCTAAAGAGTTTATCGATTTAGGGGTCAAAATGTTAAGGCCTATCACTAATTATTGGGGCACCTATACCAGACTGTGGAAAACCATTGATGAAGGGACACCTATTGCGGCCTGGAAAGCTCTTAATAAATGGGTCAATGACAATTCAAATTTTCCCGGTGCTGCGTATCGCCAGTGGATAAAGGATTTATATCAGGGTAATAAATTGGTGAAAAAAGAATTTTATATCAAGGGCCGACTGGTGGATATGGCAAATATAAAGGCCCATTTATTGGTTATGTGCGGGGAAAAAGACCATTTAGTGCTGCCCGGCCAGACTAAGGCTATTTTGGAGCACTCACAAGCACTTGATAAAACTTACCGGGAATATCCGGTAGGCCATGGGGGGCTGGTTTTTGGCAGTTATGCGAAAAAGGAATCCTATCCGGTGATATCAGATTGGCTGGGGGAACGCTCTTAGCTGGAATATCTGCTGTGATCAAGGACTAAGCTGCTGGTGTATCCAGGCTGTGGCCCGGTGATCGTATAGCAGTTCAATATGGTTTAACGGCAGGATGGATTTCTGCTGTAAAATTGCGCCCCGGCGGCTCATACCGGCGGTGTGCAAAACACTCTCGGTAAAAATAATGCCGTCTCCAGCGGCATTACCGGGAGCAGGGGCAATTCCCAGTACATTATTATTCCCGGCTAAAACTGAAAAGCGGATCCCTGGTTCCAGACCTTTTTGCTCTAACTTGTCAACTAAATGACCACCATCGGCCAGGGCGCTTTTTAAACCCCGGGAGGAACTGATAAAACCATTGCCTCCGTAATAAGTAGTCCACCAATCAGTTTGGGTCATGTCCAAGGGGAAATGCTCGTCCCAGGGATACAGCATCTGGGCTTGACCGGGAAAACTGCCGTTTCTGTAAATAGAACGGGATGATACATCAATAAAACTGCCCAGATGTAACATTTTATGCCAAGGGATAACTCCATTGCCGCCAGCCAAATAAATCAAATGGCTGATGCCGGGGTTGCGGAAGGCATAGTCAGTACCCAGATTAGGAGTGCCCAGCATCAGATAATGCCTTACATCATCCTGATAAGGGGTGAGGGCCAGATTTGACATATAAATACGGGCGGCAAAACCGCCTTTGCTGTGGGCGATCAGGTTTAACTCTCTGGCCCCGGATATTTGTTTGACCTGCTGGATACCATGGGCCAAAGCTTCGGCCTGATGATAATTATCTCCATGGGAATGAGCAAAGGTCATAGCAAAAACCCGATATCCCAGTGCGGTCAATTGCTGCTGTAAACCAATAAAGCCCATGTTATAAAGGTTGGTGTAGGAGGTGGCATCCAGTCCTGCTCCATGTACCAGCAGCAAGGGAGTTTCTATCCGGTTGCAATCCCAGCCCGGAGCTAAATGCAATAAATAATCACTGGGCGGCGGAGCAGCGGTACCAAAAGCAGCTACCAAATCAGGATCCAGCTGCTCATTAACAGCGCAAAAAGTATGCCTGGCATTTATAAGGGAATCGACCCGGGAAAGAATAGTTTTATCCCAGCATTTAAAACTATTATCAGCATAAATTCTTAAGTTGTAATGCCAGTTTTTCAGCAAATGTTCATTAAAGCTCATTAATAATACCTTTCCCATATTGGATTTCTCCCAGTTTAACAAATAACAGGCGTTTAGGATAGCCGGCAAGACATAAGGCAAGACATAAAGCAGGAAACAATAAGGAGGATCACCGTTTTGAATGTGAGCAGACATCATCTCATCAGGACCAGATATATGGAAATACTCGGGCAGCTTAGCAGACCCTATCACTATTGGTCTACCCCCAACTTTATTATCTATGAACACCAAACCCTGCGGCTCAGACATTTCCCCAATGAGGATCTAGCGGGGAAGCGCCCGGTTTTGATACTGCCTCCCCAGGCCGGGCACCATGCCAATATCGCTGATTATTCAGCTGAACAAAGTCTGGTAAGAGTGTTTCATAAATATGGTTTTGATGTATATGTGACTGAATGGCTTTCAGCTGGCCGCGAATATAAAAACCTGGGGATTGCTGATTATATCCGCCTGACTGATGAAGCCATCGAGGAAATACGCAGACGCACGGGTATATATAGGATTCATCTGGTGGGTGAATGCCAGGGCGGATGGCAGGCAGCAGTATACACGGCATTGCACCCGGATAAAATTGCCAGTTTGGTAGTGGCTGCTGCACCCATCGATATTGAAGCTGTCTCATCGCCCATGATCAAATATGCTAAACTGCCCATGTCTTTTTTCAGATATATGGTAGCAGCCGGCGGGGGAATTATGAAGGGGCGTTATATTTTGGCCGGTTTTAAGAACATGCAGCCGGAAGAGCACTATTTGAATAAATATCAACGCTTATGGAAGCTGCTGGAGGATAATGATCAAGAAGGCCTGGACCGCTTTGTCCGCTTTGAAAACTGGTATGAATACACCCAGGATTTGCCCGGTCGCTTTTATTTGGAAATCGTCCAGGATATATTTAAAAACAATGGCTTGACCAAGCCCGGGTTTATAAAACTGGCAGGCCGCGGTGTAGATTTAGGTAAAATAGAATGCCCTTTAGTAATAATGGCGGGCAAAAAGGATCATATCACCCCGCCGCCGCAGGCTTTTTCCTTAAAACAGCTGGTCAAAACCCCCAGCCAGGATATTATCGAAATACTGACTGAGGGCGGTCATATCGGCACCTTGATGGGTAATGAAGCTCTGCGCAACAACTGGACACAAGTCAATGAAATGCTGAAGCTGGTCATTTAAGGCGGCACAGGTGAATAATAGGCGGAGTGCTTTGTGTGGAATTAGAATATATATATCGTGGGGACACTAAGACCAAGAATTAAAAGTAACATATGATTTTCTTTGGGGAGAATACTTAATGCAGATGCTGAGATTTTATAGGACCGCGGTAGTGTTAGACATTACTGCGGTCCTATTTTTTATTTGTCTGCTTTTTTCTTCCGGGGCATGGCGATGATTTCGCGGATTTCGGTATCAAATATGTGGTTGGAATGGGCCGGACGGATCACGATTGCTGCATCTGCTCCACGGGAAGAGCCGCCAATGGAGATGATATCTTCACCATAGGGGATCAAGCCTGCATCAAGGGACATCACTGCGATCTCCACAGCCACTTTGACCCCCTGGCCGAGCATTCTTAAAGTCTGGGCGATGATTTCTG
>JAAZFJ010000244.1 GCA_012511795.1 Syntrophomonadaceae bacterium | reverse complement strand
TGGTGAACAGATATTATAATACCGGCATAGTCAAAAACAGTCTTGACTATATAACCCGGCAAATATATCAGGGCGATGCTTTTGCATTTTATGAAGAATTTGCAGGATTCTTGGAAGAAAAGGATTTCTTTCGGGTAGGACATAAAAGAGAAGAGGAGTATTTACTCATTTACGAATTTGTTGCCAGAAGAAAGGACAATAAAAGCTCCGCCGGGGAATTAATCAAGCTTGATTATTTACTCAATAATCAGTCTGGCAATGTTCCGGCATTTTTTTCCGATTATAATCCGCCAAATCGCAATGAAGAACTTTATGCAGTTATAAAAAATGAGGATTTTATTAAGCTTAATCTACCTGGCTTAAGCAGTAAAACCCCCCGTGAGAGAAGACGTTTGGTCCATCTAGAATATCTGTTGCTGAAGGATGATCTGGCTCTGGCTGAGAAACCGGTACCTTTTTTATTTGTTTACGATTCAACCAGCAAAAAGGCAGTTTCATTTTTAGCAAATATTTTTTTATAGGCATAAAAAACTGTTTAGAAACTTCCAGGCAATTCATGGTTGCAAATCAGCAAATACTATATAATATATAAATAGTAACTTTTTGTTTTTATTTCATATAATAATAAGGAATATGGTGATTCCGATGTCACAAAAAGAATTAATTGCCAGAGATGGCTGGGCTATTATCGGATTCTTTGCTGTCATAACCATTATTATATATTTAATGGATTTCATTATACTGAGCTGGGTCTTTTTGGTTCTGACAGCTTTTTGTATTTATTTTTTCCGCAATCCGAACCGGGCAGAACTTGAAGAAGAAGGGATCGTAGTAGCTCCTGCTGATGGCCGGGTGAAGTCCATCACCAAAGTACACGAAGAAAGATTTATCAAAGGTGAAGCAATCAGGATCAGTATTTTTTTAAGTTTATTCAATGTGCATATTAACAGAGTCCCAATCACCGGAACCGTAAGATATACAGAAAAGCAAGGCATGAATTTCCGCCCCGCTTATCGTTTAAATGCTCGGGATACCAATGTTTCCAATTACATTGGGCTGGAAACGGCGCACGGTAAAGTTTTGGTGGTGCAGATTACCGGGATCGTTGCCCGCCGTATAGTATCCTGGGTCAATGAAGGTGACCTGGTTTATACCGGGAAACATTTGGGATTGATACGTTTTGGCTCCTGTACAGAAATTTATTTGCCGGTTGATGCTGAAATATTGGTAGAAGTTGGCCAGAGTATTAGAGGAGGGGAGACAATCATTGCTAGATTTAATGACTAAAACATTTGCCAATGTAGTCACATTATTAAATATAATCTTTGGTTCCTTATCATTGATCTATACACTTAATAATGATTACAGAACTGCTGCAATTTTAATATTGGTGGCAGTTGTCATGGATGGATTGGATGGGAGAGTGGCCAGGAGACTGGATGCTGAATCTGAGATGGGCAAAGAACTGGATTCTTTATGTGATTTGGTTTCTTTTGGCGTAGCGCCAGCTATATTGCTTTATTCCCAGGTTTTGTATCAACATTTTACAGTACTCAGCTTGCTGGTAACACTTTTGTTTATAGTATGTGGAGCACTACGTCTGGCACGTTTCAATATTCTAAACATAACCGAGTATTTTGTTGGTATTCCGATAACCTTGGCAGGACTGCTTTTAGCATTTATTTCTTTAATTGCTGCCTGGTTGCCCCCGATTCTCATAATGATCCTGGTTTTTGTCCTGAGCTTGCTGATGGTGAGTAATATAAAAGTACCCAAGGCAAAATAAGTATTGATAAATAATAAATCACCCTTTGTCATTCAGGCAAAGGGTGATTCTTTTTTCAACGAGCATTTAGTTTTGATGATGTTTGATGGTACTTTTGCTGTACATATTGTCTATAATCGAAGCGTAGTTTTCCAGTATGGCTTTTTTCTTGGTCTTCTGGGTGGGGGTAAATTCTCCTCTTTCTTCGGTAAATTTGTTGGGCAAAATCGTGTATTGTTTGATAACTTCAAATTCTTCCAATTTGGTATTGGCATTCTTGATATCTTCTGCGATCATTTCCTGCAACATTGGGACATTAATAAAGTCTTCACCCACCTGTTCACAGATGGGGGCACCTGCAGCATGAGAAAATACCAGTTTTTCTTTATCATATTTGATACCGTTCTTATCAAAAAGCTCGATAAAGTAATTAAAATTCGGTACTACCAGCATGCTTACGTAGTTTCTTTCATCACCTATAACAAACACTTGCTCGATTGCCGCACTGGTGGAAAAGAGATTTTCTATTTTGGCAGGAGCGATGTTTTTTCCGGTGGCCAAGCAGATGATGGACTTTTTCCGGTCAACAATCTTGTAATAACCTTGTTCATCCTGAATCACCATGTCACCGGTCTTAAAATATCCGTCTTCGGTAAAACAGGCATGGTTTTCTTCCGGTTTGTTCAAATACCCGATAAAAATTCCGGCTTCGCCTATTTCCAGTTCACCATCTTCAGCGATCCTGGCGGTTGAACCATTGGCAGCAGGGCCTACATAACCAGGCTTGCAACCAGTTATTGGGTTTAACAGGCAGGCATTGGTGGATTCAGTGGAGCCATAACCTTCGATGACCGGAAAACCCAGGGCATAGAAAAATTTCAGCAGATCCGGTGCAATGGAAGCACTGGCAGAGAATGCATACCGGAAACGGCTGCCGAATAATGCACGCACTTTGGCAAATAATTTATCAGCAATTTTATATTTGATTTTTAAGCCCAGGGGCAGTTTGGATACTACATCAAAATGAGGGGACATGTTGATGGCCCCGTGAGCGTCTGTTCTGTACTTAAGTACTTCCAAACCTACTCCTACTGCCCAGTCAAACAGTTTCTTTTTCGCCGGACTTTCAGATAGCTGCTGATTAAACTGTATATAAATTTTTTCATAAAGCCGGGGAACACAGTTAAACCAGGTAGGATTATATTTCTGCATATCATGAATAATGGTGGCGGGACTATCTGCATAAGCAATGGTTGCCCCATTGACCAAAGCCATCCATTGGCAGGAACCACGGTCAAAAATATGAGCCAAAGGTAAAAAGCTCAAGGTCAGGTCGTTTTCGTTATTGGTCATGCCATGTTTGGCAAAATATTCATTAACTCCTTCCATGCGGGAAGCAAAACACCAGTGGGTCAGGATCACACCTTTACCCAGGCCGGTGGTGCCTGATGTATAAAGGATGGTAGCCCAGTCATCAAGACTGTTCTCCTGCCAGCGTCTCTCATATTCTGAAAAATGATCCTTGGCATACTCCCGTCCAAACTCCATTAACTGATCCAGGTTGATGACGCGGCTGTCATTGCTTTGAAAAGCTCGGTCCAATACGATTATTTTTTGCAGGGAAGGCATTTCATTTAATCCCGGGAGCACTCTTTTCAGGATATCTCCATTGCCGATAAAAAGATATCGGGACTCTGAGTCATTAATTATGTAAGTAGTTTCAAACAGGGAAAGAGTTGGATAAATTGTGACCAAACAGGCACCGGTATTCATCACTGCTACATCCGCCTGGGTCCAGTAAGGGCTGCTGGCTGACATAATAGCTATTCTTTCCTGGCGCTCAACACCAAGAGACAATAAACCACAGGCAATGGCTTCGATCCGGTCATTCATTTCCTGCCAGGTCAAAACGCCCTTGTCTTCCAGGTTATAAAGTTCATGATTGAATAGCTGGGCATTTCGTGATGAGAGCCTTTTTGCTGAATGATAATAACTTTCGCTCAGTGTCTTTAACTGATTTTGCTGCATAGAATGTTCCTCCCCATAATTAATTTAAAATAATCGATTTATAAGTGAATGAGTCAAAATTTCTACTTATATGATTCTTTTTATGTTTCCATAATTCCTGCTTCGAAATATAAATATTCGTATCGAAATAATATTGCTAAGCTATTTATTCCTGCATAGGGATAACAATGGTCGAAAATAATAGAATACAAGTTTTTTTACGAAAGGAGGTAAAAAAAATGGCAGGCACTGATTTGCCGGGCGGCGTGTATATAAATCCGATCCCGCCTTCACTAGGCAGTGAAGTAAAAATAGAATATAATGGGATCTTATCACAAAAATCAAATGATTCAATAAGCATATGTATAGGATACGGTTTTATAGATAAGCCTTTTAATCAAAAAGAAATTCAGATGCAAAAAAGCCATAACGGTTTTATTGCTAATTTCCCCATTGATGCGCCTGACACCTTAAATTTCTATTTCAAAGATTCCCAAGGTAATATTGATGATAATAAAGGAGAAAAATGGGGAGTTGCAGTAGATACTGAGAATTTATCCTATGCCTAAGTATTGAAGATGGTGATTTAATGCACAGCAATA
>JAAZFJ010000243.1 GCA_012511795.1 Syntrophomonadaceae bacterium | reverse complement strand
TTCAGCTCAGGATGGTCCTGCCTGGAAAGAGTCATACCCTCAAAAACCGTTTCCTTGCTCAAATGATCCGTTTTATCTACCAGTTCAGTTTCTGCTTTATTGCAGGCGCTTACAGATAAGGCCAGTATGTTTTTTGCAAGTAATTTTTCCGAAAAGGGGGATGCGGACGTTTTCTTGGACCTTAAACAGCCAACCCCAGACTTCTTCTGTAATCTAAAGGACTCATTCCTCCTAGCGATAACTTAATCCGTTCTGATGAATACCACTTTATGTATTCGTCAAGTTGCTTTATGAATTGATTTATTGTAATACCAGTCCAGTGGCGATTGTAAAACATCTCATTTTTGAGTCTGCCAAAGAAGCCTTCACAGGCGGAGTTATCTGGTGAACAACCTTTCTTTGACATAGAGCGTGTAAGGTGAGCCTTTTCCACTCGTTCTATCCAACCCGGCCAACGATAATGGCTGCCACGGTCTGAATGAATTACGGGTTGCTCACCTTCTTTAAGTACAGAGATTGCCTCATCAAGCATTCTATTAACTAATTCAGCATCCGGTGATGTTCCAATGGTCCAACTTACTGGCAGCCCATCAAAGCAGTCAATTATGGGAGACAGATATATCTTCCCGGCTGGGATATGAAATTCAGTTATATCGGTAAGCCATTTTTCATTTGGCTTGTCCGCGTGGAAATCGCGATCAATAACATTCGCTACCTCCGGGCTAATTTCACCTTTGTATGAGTTGTATTTCCTGTGCCTTATACCGGGTACGATTAATTGCTCTTCCTTCATAATCCGGCGAATTACCTTTTCTGATATGACTGTGCCGGCTGATTTAATGACAGAATGGATTCTGCGATAACCGTAACGACTGGAAGATCCATTAAATGCTTTCTTTACTTCTTTACGCAAGTCAGCATATTTATCAGTTTTGTTCAGGATAAAGGCTTGGTAACAATAGCTGCTTTTGGCCATATGGAGAATTTGAAGAAGATCCTTCAGAAGATATTTTTCTCTTAGGGCATTAATAACTATGGCCTTCTCATGATTAGTGAGTGTTGCAAGACTAATGCCCTTTTCTTTTTTTATAATTTCTGCGGCTTTTTCTAATATGTCCCGCTCCAGCTGCAGGCGGTAAATCTCTTTTTGAAGTTCATCTACTTGTTTTATTAAGTGCTCTTTTTCAGCCTGTAAATCGGTTATTTGCCCTTCATGTTTGACATCAGTTGATGTATTTGAAACTTTGTCTTTCTTTGTCATTTTTGGTTCGCGTCCTTCTTTTAAAAGCTGCCTTTTCCAGTTATAAAGGACTTCACGGGATACCCCAATTTCATCAGCAACCTCTTTAGCGGGTTTACTTCTTGAGCACAAGGAAATGACTGCTTTTTCTTTTTGTTCACGCGTATATTTTATCAGTGATCCTCCTGACCGACAATATTTCTTTTCTTCAGGGGCCAGCTCTTTGATCCAAGCGTCAAGTTCAGGTCTGCTAGGATATCCCAGGATCCTAACTGTACGGGAAACGCATTTGCCGTGCTCCAAATAGTAAGCAACAGCCTTTTGGCGTTCTTCTTCGCTGTATTTTGACTTTCTTATGAAATCCTTATGAAGATTACCATTTTCGATGTATTCTTTGTACCAGTTGATAAGCGCCCTTTTTGAAGGGTATCCTAGTTCACGTATTACTGTTGCATAACTCATATCGTACTGTATTAATAACTGGACTGCCTTAATTCTTTCCTGATAGGTAAACATGCGGAACCTCCTGGTTTTATATTAGGTCCAGGTTTTTGTCCGCACCTCC
>JAAZFJ010000020.1 GCA_012511795.1 Syntrophomonadaceae bacterium | reverse complement strand
TTAGCAGCTGAAAATCGTTTGGCTGCTTTTTTTATCATGTATTCGAACTCTTCTCTTTCACTGGCCTGACTTTTCCCGGAGTTGATTTATGATATTTGGACTATTATACCGGCGAAATTTGCCCGCTTCGGCATTATGAAGTTGACCGCTTAAATAAAAAATGGCGGCTAAAAAAGCTGATCACTCAAAATACACTTCCTATATCTCAAACTAGCGGGAACTCTTTGCCGCTGACTTAAAGTGACGGCTAAATTCGAACCTGAATTCGCACAACCAGTTATGTTACAATATAAAAAGTTGTAGATTAAATTTGTAAATGGAGAAGTAATGTATGACCTTTTCGTTGATCCAGGATATAAAGGAAAATGTAAAAAAAGTTATTGTGGGGAAGGACTCTGTCATTGAACTTGTGCTTACCGCGATTCTTGCTGAAGGTCATATACTTTTAGAAGACCTTCCGGGATCGGGCAAGACCCTCCTGGCCAAATCTATCGCAAAGAGCATGGGCGGCTCTTTCAACCGGATCCAGTTCACGCCGGACCTCCTGCCAAGTGATGTCACTGGTTTTCAGTTCTTTGACATGAAAACAGGTGATTTTCATTATAAAAGCGGCCCCGTCATGGCCAATGTGCTGCTTGCCGATGAGATCAACCGGACCATTCCCAGAACACAGTCCAGCCTGCTGGAAAGCATGGGGGAATATCAGGTTACCATCGACAATGAAACTATTCCTCTGCCCAGGCCGTTTTTTGTTATCGCCACCCAGAATCCTATTGATTTGGAAGGAACCTATCCGCTGCCGGAAGCGCAATTGGATCGTTTTCTGTTTAAACTTTCCATGGGCCATGTGACCGTGGAGGAAGAACTGCAGATATTGGAGCGTTTTCAGACAGAAGATCCCTTCAAAAGGCTGGGCAGTGTCACTGAACCGGATGAGATCGTCAAAATGTCAGAGGCGGTAAGGAGTATTCGGATTTCAGACGCTTTAAAAAAATATCTGGTTGACATCATCCATGCAGCAAGGACTTCAAAACTGTTCAGTGTTGGAGCCAGCACCCGGGCAACCATTGCTCTCATGCGTAGTTCTCAGGCTTTTGCTGCAGTGCAGGGAAGAGATTATGTGATCCCTGATGATATCAAATTTATTGCTCCCTTTGTGCTTTGCCACCGGTTGAAGCTTAGTGAAAAAGAAAGGCTGACAGGAAACCGTGTGGAAGATGCTCTGGCTGCTCTAATGAAAAATATACCGGTACCTGCCGTTTGATCAAAATAAGGATAAGTGATGAAAAAATATTATGTCAGGGATGAAGGTGCCACTGTTATAACCGATAAAGTACTGCGTGTCATAATCGTGGCAGTCTTATTCATCTCACTAACTGCAAATTTCTTCTTGATGTCGATCCTGTGTATATGTCTTCTGATCCTTTCTTTCGGGACCAAATTATGGGCGGGAGCGGGCTTGAACCATGTAACGGCTTCCCTTGAGCTGAGTGAGGTGAGAGCTTTTCCCGGCGATCCGGTCCTTTTATCCGTAAATGTTGAGAATAAAAAGCTCTTGCCGGTTTCTTTGAAAATTGAACTTCCCTCCAGTACTGGTGAACTTCATAGCATGGAGTCGGGTGTCCTCAGTTATGGAACCGTGAAATATGATTGGGAGTTGACTTTTGAAAAAAGGGGGATCTATACGGTCGGCCCTTTAAATGTTTCAGCCTGTGATCTGTTGGGATTCTATTCTGTGAATGGTGATTTTGCTGAAGAGCGGGAAGTGGTCATATATCCGGAATTGATTCCTTTAAGGGAGTATTTCCCCTTCAGCAGAGAATATTTTGGCGATCAGAAGAGCCGTGCTTTTGCAGAAGATCCGGTCCTGATCACCGGAACCCGGGATTATTCCAGTGACAGGCCTTCAAAAAATATCCACTGGAAGGCTTCTTCCAGGACCATGACCCTGCAGGAAAAAATGTATGCCCCTTCAGCCCATGTGAAGGCCATGATCTTCATTGATGTGGAAGGTTTCCAGAAGGCAGATGCTGCAGCAGAATTTGAAATGATGCTGAAAGCTGCAGGTTCTCTGGCGGCGGCTCTTTCAAGGAAAAACCTGGTGCCGGGTTTGATGGTCAATGGAGTCATGAAGGGAGACCAGTTCCCCATGCTTTCTCCTGATGCGGGAAATCAGAACATTCATCTGCTGCTGGAGAAAATGGCCAGGCTGACCATGGAATATAGTCCAGAGTATGAAAAGGCCATCAAGCAGCAGGACATAAAAGGGAATATTACCTGTATGGTTTTTTGCTATGCTCTGGATGAGAAAATAAATAAGTTTAAGCACAGCCAACAATCGGTGGATATCATAATTTGTAAAGATGATTTTCTCCCCCGAGGCAGTTCAGAGGCAAGAATATACAATTTGCATGAATTGTTTGCATGATTTGATCGTTAACTATTGATAAAGGTGAAACATGAGTAAACTTAAGCAGGCTTTTTTAACTTTTTCTATTGGAAATATTGCCTTCTACTGTATTTACAGTGTGATCTATTTTGCTACTTATTTTATCAATCAAAAAGGCTTTCCTCTGCTGAGCAGTTTTTTTGCCTTCTGGCTGGCTGTGATTTTAACTAAGCTGTTGGCGGGCAGAAAGGTTTATATATTTTTGATCATACTGCTCCAAGGGATAGGATGCCTGTTTCCTTCACTGTTGATCCTGAAGGCGTTCTATGATCCCGGCGGTTCTTTGTTTGAACTAAGCTGGCTCCCGGTTTTGCTTTTCACACCTCGCAGCGTTGTGGATACCATGATATTGCTGCTGATCATAGCCGGCACATTACTATTATGGATCTTAGGCATGAGATTCGGATTGAACAAAGGCGGCTACAAGAATACCATCAAAATTTTCGAAAACAGTCTGTATGCCTTATTTTTTATGGCCATGATGGCAGGATTTATAAAAGCCGATATACCGCAAATGCCTTTGTACATTCTGGCTGTATTTTTGTGGGGGGTTCTCTCTATCGCCCTCAGCAAAAACAGCTCCTGGGGATCAGGCAGCAAAAGCGGTCATGGCAGCTTCAGAATGATTTTCTTTTTTATTTCCGGATTACTGGTCAGTATCCTAACTATATTAACATTCCTGATGGATCATCTGAAATGGGCTGCCGCCACAGGCCTTGATCTGGTAAGAACAGCCGTTGATCCCATTAGTCCATATCTGATTGCACTTTTAAAAGCTCTCTTCTCGCTGATGGGTTACAGGGTCAGACAGGATTCCGTTGGTGATAATGCCCCTGAACAGGGGATTTCCCCTTCTCGTGCTGTTGAGGTGAACGGAAACGATGGATTTATGATGCAGTTGCTGATGGGCATTTTTGTCTTGCTAATTTCCTTGCTGTTTATTTTTCTTCTCATCGTGCTTTTTAAAATGCTATTAAGAAAAAGGGAAGGGAATGACCATCCTGTTAACTTCATTGAAATGCTGCGGGAAGTATGGCAAGAGTTCATTGCAATGCTGATAAATATAAGAAAGTGGTGCAGGATGATCCTTGCCTTTAACAGAAACGGCCGGCTGGTGGAAAAAGTTTATGCAAAACTGGTGAGATGGGGCACCTTCAGGGGAATCGACCATGTAAATAGTGATACACCTTATGAATATACAGATAAGTTATCAGCGAAATATAGCCAGTTTTCAAGTGAATTCAAAATAATTGCAGATTATTTTTGCGCAGAGATTTATGGGGAAAAACCTTTGACTGATTCAGAGGAAATATCTTTGAAAGCGGCATGGAAGCGGATCAGGAAAGTTTAGACACAATTTCGATTCTTCTGAAATAAAGTATTACGCTCAAATAATTTCTAAACTGTGACCATTAATTATATAATTAAATTCAAAGGGGAATGCTTAGAATAAAAGAAATCTGCTAATCCGTTACATGTAGGACCTTATAAATGGTGAAAAACATAAAAGCAATCAAACCACTAGAAAATTATTATTTTTATTCAGCAGAGATTACAACAATTAAATATGTAAAAACATTGAGAAACTAGGAGAATTCTTGCATAAGTGCGGGGCAGTAGTCCATCTTTTTGGGGGGATTTGGATGAAGCCTGCAAAGGAATATGACTATTATAAGATCCTTGGCGTGCAGTACTATGCAAGCCAGGAGGAAATCAGGGAAGCGTTTGATAGGGAGCGCCGAGTGCTGCCTTATAACATTGATGATGCCAGAAGGAAACGCGCCTTATTGGATGAGGCCTATTTTGTTTTGGGCAATGAAAACAGAAGATATAATTACGACCAATCTCAGTTAAACCGCAGAAAAAAACTGCAGTTTGCCAATCAACAGCCTGCAGCCCAATCGATAATAACCTTGATCACCACTGGCATGACCCGTCTTAAAACGGGAGTGATAAATACTCATGTGGATTATCGACTCGCAGGAGAAGGAGTAAATCTGCGGGTGAATAAAGCAACGGTCATGATTATGCTGTTTATGCTGATTGTTTTTACACTTGCAGCTACTTTGCCTGACGTCTATGATGAATTTGCTGAGTTTGCTGAGCCCGATGTCAATAAAGAAGCGAAAGTGTTGACATATATAAGCCCCGGGGAAATGCCCCCTAATGGCCAGATACGCTGCTATCAATCAGATGATCCGGTAGCACCACTGGTGATTGATTCTGCTGCCGGGGGGATCAACTATTTGATTAAACTGGTAGATGCAGATGACGACAAGAAGGTCGTGACCATCTTTGTCCGGGGAGGGGAAAGGGTACAGACCCAGATTCCCCTGGGCTATTATGAGCTTCGTTATGCCAGCGGCAAGGAATGGTACGGGGAAGAATTGCTTTTTGGTAAAAGTACGATTTATATGAAGGCTTTTGCAAAGCTGAATTTTCATATGGACGGAGAAGAAATTATCGGCCAGAAAATCAGCCTCATCAGTCAAATCGATCAGGGTTTACACCTGGAAAGAATCAAGCAGGATGAATTCTGACATTGGGGACGTCAGACTGTGTGAAAAGTCCCTAAAACCTGCAGGATAAAAGCTGGTTAAAATCGAATAATTAGGGTGATTGAGAGGTGGAATAATGGCTTACATAATGGGCGAAGACCGCAGTCAAATCAC
>JAAZFJ010000242.1 GCA_012511795.1 Syntrophomonadaceae bacterium | reverse complement strand
CATGGAGTAGGGGCTGTGCGCCGACAGTATGCAGAAATAGAACACGGCAATGCCGTTGATTATATGAAAAAAGTAAAACAGGCTTTTGATGACAAAGGAATCATGAATCCAGGCAAGTTGTTTTAATTGATACGTTTTGTAAAGGAGTTAGGGTTGTGGATTTTAAAAATTTACCGCCTGTAAAAGAACAGATCATGAAATGTGTCCGTTGCGGTAAATGTCGCAGCGTTTGTCCGGTTTTTGCTGAAATACGCAATGAAACGGCTGCACCCAGAGGGCATGTTTTTATGGTGCAGATGCTAAGAGACGGAATTGTTGAACCTACAGAGGCAGTAAGCGAGCGTATAACCAGATGCCTGATGTGTGAGAACTGCAGTGTTAATTGCCCTTCCGGTATCGACATTCATGAATTAAATGCTGCTGCCCGGTCTTATATAAATCAACAGAACCCCAGTATCAGCAGAAATTTGATCTTTGACACCTTATGGACCAGACCGTCTTTGTTAAGCTTATCTACCAGAATGATGTCCGGCGCGCAAAAAGCCGGTCTTCAGAAACTGGCCCGCAACATTGGGTTAACAAAACTGCTGCCGGGAGATCTGCCGGAAGCTGAAAAAATAATGGATGCTGTACCCTTTAGGAGTGCACGCAAATCCATTGGCGAGATAAACCAAGCCAAAGGCATGAAGAAATATAAAGTGGGCTACTTTTTAGGCTGTGCCACCAATCTGCTATTTCCTGATGTTGCTGTAGCAACTGTGGAAGTATTGACTGATCATGGCTGCGAAGTGATAGTACCGAACCAGTCAAAATGCTGCGGGCTTCCTCAGATCGCCAACGGCAAAATGGAAACAGCCAGAAGCCTGGCCATTCATAATATTGAGGTATTTAAAACCTTTGACCTGGATTATATCATTACCGATTGCGGTTCTTGTTCTTCTGCATTATCAGCGAAAAATATGCATTTTTTACTGGGACAAACTGAGTATGCTCAGGCTGCTGAAGAATTTTCTGCCAAGGTAATGGATTTAAGCAAGTTTTTAATTGAAGTTCTGGATATAAAAATATCTGCTGGTGATTTACAGCCAGCCAGGACCGTCACCTACCACGACCCCTGTCACCTGGCCAATGCCCAGGGAATCAAGGCGCAGCCCCGGGAACTGTTAAGACGTATCCCCGGTGTTACATTGGCAGAAATGTCCGACACCAATTATTGCTGCGGCGGTTCGGGAACTTACAGTGTCACCCACTATCAGACTTCCATGCAGATTCTGGATAAGAAAATGGCCATGATCAAGGAAACTGATGCTGAAATAGTTGCTACCTGCTGCCCCAGCTGTACCATGCAATTAAATTACGGCATAAAGAGGCATAATATGAATTGTCAGATAATGCACCCAATCCAACTGGTTTATGAAGTCAGCAAATCAAAAGCTAAAAGTTCTGCTTGATGATAAATACTTTTGCATCTTAGAGCACTTTGCTGATCTGTAAAGTGCTCTAATTTTTATCAATGATTACAGGAGATGACTCCGGGTATGAGTAAACGCAGAATCAAAAAAATGTTTAAACAGGTCAGGGATGCAAATCTTAATTACCAACTTATAGAAAACGGTGACCGGGTAGCAGTTGGTTTGTCAGGAGGTAAGGACAGCCTGGCACTGATGTACTTTTTATGTCTGATGTTAAAGTACACTCCCCTGGAATTCGATATCCTGCCCATCCATATCGATTTGGGATGGGACTCTGATGTAAGCCCCTTACATGAATTATGCAATGACCTTGGTTTTCCGTTGAAAATTGAAAAAACCAATATCGGTCAGGTGGTCTTTGAAATACGCAAAGAAACCAATCCCTGTTCACTTTGTGCCAACCTGCGCCGGGGAGCACTTAACAATACCGCTAAAAAACTGGGCTGCAACAAGGTGGCCTTAGGCCATCATATGGATGATGCGGTAAATACCCTTTTTCTTTCCATGCTGTATGAAAACCGCTTTGGTGTTTTTAAACCGCTGACCTATCTGGACCGGGTGGATATTACCGTTATCAGGCCACTCATTTATGTAGAAGAAAAAGATATTGAACTTTTCATTCAGTCTGCTGCTATAACAACCGTAAAAAATTTGTGTCCTGCTGAAGGACTCTCCAAGAGAAAAGAAGTCAGTGATTTGATCGATAAAATTGAAGAGGAACATCCTGGAGCCAGGCGAAGTTTCCTGAAAAGCATCGAAAATGCAAACAGGGAAAGTTTTTGGAAATAATTAATGCGAACATTTGTTTTGCTATAAAAGATGTGGTATAATCTGGTTAAAATTACTTATGGGGGTGCCCTATGACAGAAGAAATCAGATTAACTGATCGCCAGAAACGGATAATGGAATTTATAAAAAAACAAATCAGAGAATCCGGCTATCCGCCATCAGTTCGGGAAATTGGCCAGGCAGTTGGTTTAAAATCAAGCTCTACTGTTCATGGTCACCTTGTCCATCTGGAAGAAATGGGCCTCTTAAAACGTGATCCCAGCAAGCCCAGAACAGTTATCCCCGTTGAAAATCAAGAAGTAACAATGGTAAGGGATACTGCTTATCTTCCTGTAATAGGTACAGTAGCTGCCGGCACACCGATTTTAGCAGAGCAAAATATTGAAGGACATATGCCTATCCCCAGTGAATTTGTTCACAGCGGCACCTCATTTATACTGAAAGTAAAAGGTGACAGTATGATCGAGGCCGGCATATTTGATGGTGATTTCATAATCGTCAGAGAACAGCCTGATGCCAATAATGGAGATATCGTAGTAGCTTTGATGGAGGATGAGGCAACCGTAAAAAGACTTTATAAACACCGCGATCATATGGAACTTAGACCGGAAAACAGTACCATGCAGCCTATTATTACCAATGAAGCGCATATCGTAGGCAAAGTACTTGGACTGATGCGGCGTATGTAAT
>JAAZFJ010000241.1 GCA_012511795.1 Syntrophomonadaceae bacterium | reverse complement strand
GGCATATCAACACCGGCCATTAAAACCATGGTCTCCATTCGGGAAAGCAGGTCTCGCGGAGAATTGGCATGAGCGGTGGTCATACTGCCTTCATGACCGGTATTCATGGCCTGCATCATATCTAACGTTTCTGCGCCTCTGACTTCTCCTACGATCAGCCGGTCAGGACGCATTCTCAGTGAATTGATGACCAGTTCACGAATGGAGATCCTGCCTTTACCTTCGATATTGGCAGGCCGCGCTTCCATCCGGATCACATGATCCTGCTGCAGCTGCAGTTCAGCTGCATCTTCGATGGTAATGACCCGTTCATGATTGGGGATAAAAGAGGTCAGAACATTTAAGGTAGTGGTTTTACCGCTGCTGGTACCTCCAGCTACGATGATATTTAAGCGTCCTTCCACACAGGCTTTTAAAAAAACTGCCATGTTGGTAGTCAAAGTGCCGGCTCTGATCAAGTCTGACATGACCAAAGCTTTGGTGGCAAATTTTCGTATCGTTAAAACCGGTCCATCAATGGACACGGGAGGGATGGTAGCATTGATACGAGAACCATCCGGAAGGCGGGCATCCACCATGGGGGATGCCTCATCGATCCTTTTTCCCAGCGGTGCAACGATCTTTTCAATAATATGCATAACATGATTATGGTCTTTAAAAACGATATCCGTCAGTTCCAGCTGTCCAAGACGCTCAACATATACCTGGTCGGGTCCGTTAACCATGATTTCATTTATTTCAGGATCAGCCAGAAGCGGTGTGATGGGGCCGTATCCGTTTACTTCACTGACCAGTTCAGCGATCAAACGGTGGTACTCGGCTCGTGCAGGGCTGAATTTCATTTCTTTCATGACTGCATCTAAAATAATCCTGATTTGGTCATTCAAATATTTTTCCTGTTCACCAGCCGGAAGCTGCTCAATTTCTTCAGGAGAAACATATTCAGCCACTCTTTTTAAAACTGTTTCCTTAACCTGCTGCCAGATCTGTTTTCTGGCATAGGTTTGACTTTTCGGAACAGCAGTCTGATTCTGGTCAGTCTGATTCATCCTCTGTTCCATCAGCCGTTTTTGCAGGAGTGACATCTAAGCACCTACCTTCTCTTTAAAAAAGAAAACACTGTTTCGCTTTTTTCTTTTTCTGATGCCATTAGTTTTGTTGCCATTTCTTTTATTTTTTGCGCAGCTGCTGAAGAACTGTCATAATTGATCAGTGGTATCCCCATATTGATAGCATCGATGGCAGACTTCTCCACATTGGGTATAACGTAGTCGATTTTAAGATTCAGCTGCTTTTCCAGATCCTGTATTTTCAGATGACCTGTGTAGCCGACTTTATTAAGTACGATACGGGTCTTGTTCCTCATGCCTAAATTGCCCAGCAAATCTAAGACCTGCTTCAGATTCTGCACTGAGGCCAGGTCAGCAGTTGATACGATAACAATATCATCTGCCTGTTCCAGTGCTGGTATGATGGTATCGGAAAAAAATGTGGGCGCATCAATGATCACATAATTAAATACTTCTGATAACATACCGATGATCTTCTCCACATGTTCCGCTTCAACGAAACTGGCAAACTCCGGGTTTACCGGAGCCGGTACGATTTTTATACCGCTTTTATGATTTACCAGATAATCATCTAACACATCCTGTTCCAGGATATTGATATCATCGATCAGATCCTTGATGGTACGGCGAGGTTCAACCCCTGCCATCAAAGCAATATTTCCCGAAAACAGATCCAGGTCTACTAATACTACCCGGGCAGATGTTTTTTGTTTCAAGGCTACCGCCAGGCTGAGGGAAATAGTCGTCTTTCCTACCCCGCCTTTGGTGTTGAATACAGTGATCACCTTAAACTCCGGGCGGCTCTTCTTCTGGATGGAAAAAAGCTCCCGCCTTCTTAGATCCATCTGCATTACTTTATTCAGACAGCTGTATAATTTGGTATCAGGGACCGGCAGGGTGAGCACATCTTTGGCCCCCACCTGCAGCGCATGACGGAGTATTTTTTTGTTGTCAGATTCTGTAAGCAAAATAAGGCTGGAAGCAGGAAATTCCAGGGCAAAAGCTTCTGCGGCAGCCAGGCCTTCTTCACCTGGTGTATCGATATTTAAAAGGATGATCGCCGGCTGAAACCTTTCGGCCATTGTAAATCCAATATCCGTACTGCTGGTACTGCCTACTACAGAAAACTCGCTTCTTCTATGTAAACGCTGTTTAAGGTCACTGTTTTCAGAACTGTCTATAATGAGTATGGTGACAGGCTCCAAAACTACCATTCCTTCCCCAAGATATATTTCAACTTATAATTGATTATTACAACTAAGCTTAGTTTTAATACTGAGCACCTAGCCAGTTCATATCTATTTTACGGTTATTTACGATCTGCTCATCCTCACTGCTTCTTAAAGTGACCTTCATTTCACCTTCTGATTCGGCCAGCATGATTCTCTGAGCCTGATCAGGGTCAACCGCTAAAGTTATATTAGCTGTTTCCTGGGCTCCTTCTTTTTTGGTCAACTGGGTACCTACTGCCAGGACTTCGATATTCTGTAAGAGGGTAAAGGTCTGATTCACTTCATTTAATGTAGCATT
>JAAZFJ010000019.1 GCA_012511795.1 Syntrophomonadaceae bacterium | reverse complement strand
AATTTTTGGCGGCTAATATATTGACTTTGCTTTAATTCAATTATTTGTTCATCATCAATCAACTGCTGCATTTCATCAGTTAAATGCTCAGGAAGGCTTCCGGTTTTACGAGCCAATTCATCGATTGTAAATATATCCTGATTTAAAGACTCCATTTCATGCAGTAATTTTTCATAAAGACTTCCTTCTTCCTTAATGGTTAGCTCTTCCAAAACCTCTTCTTTAAATCGCTTTTGTTTAGGCGCATTTGGTTCAATGATGGTTCCTCCGCCGATCGTTGAAACTGGTGAATAATACCTTATTACAAAAGGGTCTCCTTTGTTAGCAACAATTTGTTTTTCTAAAACTATTTGTGCATAAGCTTCTTCTCCCGGATTTAGTTCATCACGGTCCAACAAAACAATCCTGCCTAAAGCTTCGGTCGTTCCTAAATGAAATCTGATACGATTCCAATTGCGAATGGTTCTGGTTCCCTTCAATAGATGCAGTCTGGTATCAATCCTAAAGCTTGGTGTTAAAAAACCAGGCGTTACTAATAAATATCCTCTTTTAATTTCGTTTAATTCAATGCCTTGGAGATTCACTGCTACGCGCTGTCCGGCATATGCCACATTTGTTTTTTCATTATGTACCTGGATAGTCCTTATTTTGACTTTCTTTTGCGGAGGCATCATTTCAACAGTATCCCCCGTACTAATTTTACCGGACCATAAGGTTCCAGTTATTACAGTGCCAAATCCGGGCACTGTAAATACACGGTCAATCGGCAAACGTACATAACCCTGTGAAGATCTTTCCTGAACTTCAAGGGTAAGTTTTTCAATAAAGTCATTTAATTCTTTTATTCCTTCACCTGTAAAAGCAGATACAGCAATTATAGGCATGCCTTTTAAAGAAGTCTTGCTAATATAAGTTTCCACTTCTTCTTCAACCAACATTAGCCACTCTTCATCCACTAAATCTTTTTTGGTTAAAACGACGATCCCTTTATCTATTCCCAGTAGTTCAATTATGTCCATATGCTCCCTGGTTTGAGGCATAATCCCTTCATCAGCGGCTATGGTTAATAATACCAGGTCTATCCCAAAAGCACCTGCTAACATATGTCTTATAAAACGTTCATGACCAGGCATATCTACAATAGCCGCTTTTTGTCCGCTTGGCAGAGTAAATGGGGCAAAGCCCAGTTCTATTGAAATCCCTCTTTGTTTTTCCTCTTTCAGACGGTCTGTATCAAAACCAGTCAAGGCTTTTACCAGGGTAGTTTTGCCATGATCTATATGACCTGCGGTACCAATAATAATTCTTTTCATTATAGTCCTCCCAGAATGGACTTGTTGTCAATAAGACTTAGCATCAAATTGGCTATCAAGTCATCATCACCTGGCAGTAACGTTCTCACACTAATAAGCATCTTTTCCTCTTGCCGCCTTACTATTAAGGCTGTTTTACTTTGACGCAGTGTCTTAACAACTGCTTCCAAATTTATTTCATTAAGTTCAATTTGCACACCGAAGCCTGGGATGATTAGGGAAGGGTAGGCCCCGCCGCCAATTATGTCTTCCGTTTTTTCAATGGATATCTCTTTAAGCTTATCCCAATTACCAAGAGACTTCTTTATTTTGTCAGCCAAGTGCACTGCCTTCATATATAATTGTTCTTCACTGCTGGATATCATTTTCAAAATTGGAATTTTTTCAGCAGGTTCGCCATTTAAATACTCCAATAGTGTTCCTTCCAGTGCAGCAATAGTTAGTTTGTCCACTCTAAGGGCTCTGGTAAGTTGATTTTTTTTCATTGCTTCTATATATTTCTTTTTACCTACCAAAATACCAGCTTGCGGGCCACCCAATAACTTATCGCCGCTAAAAGAAATAATATCAATTCCCGCTTTTATACTATCCTGAATCAGGGGGTCCTCACTGAGTCCCCATTCTTGCAAGTCATATAGTGCACCACTTCCCAGATCATGCATAATAGGGAGTTCATGTTTGCGGCCTATATCAACTAATTCCTCCATGGGAACACTTTGAGTAAAACCTATAATTTTATAATTTGAAGTATGAGCTGCGAAAAGCAATGCTGTGTTTTCATTAATAACTGCTTCAAAATCACTACCGTAAGTTTTATTGGTGGTTCCTACTTCAACCAGTCTGGCACCGCTTAGTTTCATCACTTCCGGGATACGGAATGCGCCGCCTATTTCCACTAATTGACCACGGGAGACAATAACTTCTCTATTGAGTGCTAACGTGTTCAAACCCAGTAGAACTGCAGCTGCATTATTATTTACCACCAATGCTGCTTCAGCTCCAGTTAGCCGCACAAGTAAACTTTCAACATGGTCATAGCGGGAACCTCGTTTACCTTCTGCCAGATCCATTTCTAAATTACTGTAATATGGAGCAATTTTATTTATATATTCTATTGCTTTTAGACCTAAAGGTGCTCGACCTAAATTAGTATGTAATACAACTCCGGTTCCATTAATAACTCTATACAGGGTTCCTGGTTCTGCTGTTATACTGGTTTCAACCTTTTTCAAAATCCTATCCATTATAGTACCTTTTGTTACGTCCAATGGTTCTAACAGCAGCTCCTGCCTTACTTTTTCTACCGAAGCCCGTACTGCTCTGACAACAAAATTGCGACTATATCTGTCCATCTGTTCTTTTATTGCATCTTGCATCAAAATTTCATCTATGGCAGGGATTTTGCGTAAATTATCCATACTATTCCCCCATAAAGGCTTATTTGCTTGTATGTATTATATTACAACTAAAATCAACTAAAAAGCTATGTCTTTAAAATACTGATAAATCAAGGCCGTTATAATTATTATTCCTATAATACCAAACAAAGGGTAAATCATTCCTACTAAATCAGAAAAGCTCAGAAAAGATATCGGTACGGCTGCTGTTAATGTTAAAACCAGCATGACTTTAAATGATAATCCTGCTGATTTTGCTGCCCGCTGGGTAAATCCATAGGTGTTAGCAATGGCAGTGGTTATAATCCCCAGCCATAAAACCATTAAATATATATATTTGACAGATATACTTATTTTTGCAGCTATGAACAACATCGGGACTTCATAACTGAAGACTTCTGGTATCCCGTTGGCCAATGCTCTGATATTAAGTAATAGCAGCAAGCCTAGTACTAACCCACCTAACATTGCACCACTGATCCCATCTTTGCGGGAAGCGATCTGCCTATATTCTGTTAAAACTACTATAGCTAATGTAAAATTGTAAGCTACATATAGTATCGCAGCTATAACCCAATAGCTTCCTGAATTTGTATAATAAACAATTGCATCGTTATTTATGCAAATCGCCGTATACATATTTACTAGCAGCAATAATATAATTTTTACGGGAACTAATATGTTGTAACTGGCAACCAAACCATTTTTTCCTGTCCAAAGAGCAATTAGCACAGCCATGAACCCGATAAAAATTCCTAAGTATTTAGGTAAGTACAAGTGTTCATAAAAAACTGCACCACTGGCTGACAACATAATTCCTACACCTAAAAACAAAAATATCGACAGAAGAAAATCAATTATACCCGCTATCTTACTGCCAAGAACTTTTTTTAATAATTCCTGATAATTAGAAATTTTATTTTGATGAGTTACATATAATAGTATTCCTGCTAAAAGCACAAATAGAAAAGAGGCTAAAACAGCCCCTTTGAATCCTTTGCTTCCGTAAACTAGAAAGAACTGTACTACCTCTTGACCTGATGCAAAACCTGCCCCGACTACAGCCCCCAGATATCCAAATATTAGAATAATCCGTGTCTTCAGCCTAGGAGCCCCCTTTCAAGCCAGGCATATATTTAATCATATTCCTGTCAACGGGATTTATGACCGTATAAAAATTTGAGCAATGCAAAATAATACTATTATTAACACGGAGAATAAATCGATGCTTAGTAGTATTGCTAATTCTAAAATTAATTTTTCTTTCTACTATGAAGATCTTTTTTGCTTTACAAAAATGGAGGCTTCTCTTGGTTCTATGTTATCTAAGCATAATAAGACAGGAGACCGACAAATAATTTATGTATGCATAGGAACAGACAGGGCAACTGGAGACTGCCTCGGTCCTTTGGTAGGGACAAGATTAAAAACTTTGCTTCCCCATGCCAAATTATATGGAACTCTAAAAGATCCCGTACATGCTTCAAACCTTCAACAGATTCTTACGGCTATTGAAAATACCTCTTACAAACCATTAATTATTGCGGTTGATGCTTGTTTGGGAAAAGCTGAAAGAATTGGTTTTATAAATATCAATCAAGGCAGCCTGCGTCCCGGATCTGCATTAAATAGAACTCTTCCTGCTGTAGGTGATTTTCATATTTCAGGAGTAGTCAATACTGCTGGCTTTTTATCGCACTTAGTTTTGCAGAATACCCGCTTGTTTTTAGTAGACCGCATGGCGGAAGTGATTTCTAAAAGCTTGTTTTTGGCCCATTGTAAACACCAGGATTCCTTATGTACACCTCTGCTTTAAAATAAGTGTGATTACATTTGAAATATTTAATTTGCAGCTTAAATTTTCATGGGAATCTTTATTTGTTTTCTTCTTTAATTAAAAAATGTTTCACGTGAAACATTTTTTATTGTCCAAAATTATTTTAAGCCAAACAACTCAAGAATACGTTCCAGCTCTTCTTCATTGTAGTAACTTATCTCAATTTTACCGCCACGTTTTCTGGGAATGATCTCTGCCTTGGTTCCGAGATATTTTTGCAGTTTTGTTTCTATTTCAGATAACTCCACCGCTTTATTTTTTTCCACTTCATTTACATTAAAAAATTTAATACTCTTTTCTATTTGCCGAACGGATTTTTTTTCGTTAATAATTTTTCTGGCTGCTGCCAGTCGATCTTTATCAGAAGGCAAAGACAATAATGTACGAGCATGACTGGCGCTTATTTTTTTTTCATCGATCATTTTAATGATTTCCGGCGGTAAGTTTAATATCCTTAGCATATTCGTGATATAGGATCTGCTTCTGCCAATTCTTTCCGCTAACTTCTCCTGGGTAAAAGCATGTTTATCTATTAGGTTTTTATATGCTAAAGCCTCTTCAATAACAGTTAAATCATCTCTTTGTAAATTTTCAATCAAAGATATTTCCGCTGCTTCTTGATCATCAATCTCTCTGATTATAACGCTTATCTCTTCCATTCCTGCTATTTGAGCAGCTCTCCATCGTCTCTCTCCAGCTATTAATTCGTATTCGTCTCCTTGAGGTCGAACTAAAACCGGCTGTAGTATTCCGTGTTGTTTTATTGATTGTGCTAACTCATGGAGAGTTTCGTCATTAAACTTTTTTCTCGGTTGATCACCACGTGGTTTTATTAAATTAATACTCAGTTCACTTATGTTGCTGATATCTTTATCATTAATGAAAAGTGCATCCAGTCCTCTGCCAAGTCCTTTTACTTTTCTAGGCACGCCTTATTACCTCCATTGCTAATTCCTTATATACTTCAGCTCCCTTAGACCTTGGGTCATAAACGGCAATTGGTTTTCCGTGACTAGGAGCTTCACTCAGCCGCACATTTCTTGGGATTATGGTTCGGTAAATTTCTCTCCGAAAATGCTTTTTTACTTCCTCCACTACTTGAATAGAAAGATTGGTTCTTCCATCAAACATAGTAAAAACAATACCTTCAATCTTTATCATGGGATTGAGTCTGCGTTTAATTATTTGAATCGTGTCTACCAGTTGTGTCAAACCTTCCATTGCGAAATATTCACATTGCAGTGGTATAATAACTGAATCACAAGCCGTAAGCGCATTGATGGTCAATAATCCCAGGGAAGGAGGGCAATCTATAAAAATAAACTTATATGATGATTTAATTGATAATAATGCCTTTTTCATCTGTGCTTCTCGATTATTTAAATTAGCCAATTCAACTTCTGCACCAGCTAACTGTATAGTGGAAGGTATGATTGATAAATTTTTAATCTTCGTTTGTACAATTACCTTCTCAGAAGCTATATCTTCTGTTAATACATTGTAAATACTCTTAACTACCATTTTTCTGTTTATGCCCAGGCCGCTGCTGGCGTTACCCTGTGGGTCACAATCAATAACTAAAACTTTATGGCCTTCCAGAGCAATATAGGTAGCAATATTAATGGCCGTTGTTGTTTTACCTACCCCGCCTTTTTGGTTAGCAACTGCAATAATTTTAGCCATTATTTGTCCACCTTTCTCCTTCTTACTATTTTATTTTCGACTTCTTTTATGCTACTCCTGCTTCAACAATTTTAATTACTATTAGATCTTAAAGCTCTTATGAGTATATATTATCAAATTACGGACATGAAAGTATTTTTCTTCATATTAAAAATACCTGCTCAGGGCAATCTTTTTAATGTTTAAACACAATCTGTCCGTTTTAATTACTCTGACCGCTGATATTTGCGAAGATAGAAAGGATACCTTGTAATTTAAATTTTTTTACTTTTCTCAATACTTTTATAACGTTTCTTACACAATATAATATTTTCCTGTTGTATATTGTCTATTAGTAATTTTCACTATATAATTTTGTTATATGCTTCAATTAATAATTTGATTTTGTAATAAAAAGCATATGCAATGCCTAAAACTTTTTGAATACTGCTAATAGATTATTATGATTCCTACAATGCCGGGGGGGTGGTTTTCTAGGGAACATATCTTTATTTCTCTAAAAAATTATTAACAGAATAGGAGGCAATAGTCTATGGGAAGTCAATATACTAATCAGGATCATATGAAACGACTCGTTGATTACAGGGATGCCCGTGAATTTCATTTAAGAAAAGACCGGGCTAAAAGGGATAAAAGAATTTCCCTGCAAGAAGCGGTCAGCGAGTATATTCAGGATGGTGACATTTTCGCAGAAACCGGGTTCTCATATGTTAGATCACCCATTCAAGCTTACTTAGAAATGGTTCGGCAAAAGAAAAAAGATTTAATTGCAATTGGTTCGCCAATGTCCAACACATCATACTTGATGGCTTTTGGAGTAGTTAAAGCACTACACCTTTCATATATTGGTGTTGAGATGCGAGGCAATGACAAAAATTTTGCTCGCTGTATAAAAAGCAAACAAGCAGAATTGTTATCAATTTGGAGCCATGGTTCTATGGCTCTGGGATTTAAAGCCGCGCAGCTGGGAGCGCCTTTTATTGCTTCCAAGCAACTAATCGGTACGGATATGATAAAAAAGAATCCTTTCGTAAAAGTTATTGATAATCCGGTCAGTGCTGACAACAGCCAAGTGGCATTAATTCCTGCTCTGTTTCCGGACGTTTGTATCATTCATGCACAAAAAGCTGATCGTTATGGAAATGCAGTTATTGAAGGTCCGGCAATAAATGATATAGCCTTGGCTGCCGCCTGCCGAAAAGTAATTATAACCGCCGAAAGAATTGTTCCTGAAATGACAATTAGAGAGAACAGCACCGGTACTATCCCTTTCTGGTACGTAGATGCTGTAGTTGATTTGCCTTACGGGGCTCTTCCAGGCTCATGTCCCGGTCATTATTACTGGCACCGTGAATGGTGGGAATGGTTGGTTCGTATAGGCACACCTGATCTTGATGCATTGAATGATTTCTTTGATTACTGGGTATTCAGCACCAAAGATCAATTTGATTTCATTGAAAAGCTGGGCGGGGCGCGCTTTATAAATACTGCCCGTCAACAGATGGAAGCTGCTCAAGCAAATGTTGATGACTCCCTGGTTAATTTTGATTACCAGGAAGTAATCCCCAAGCGGGACTAAAAAGGAGGTATATCGATGAGTAATGTTGCACCCGCAAATCCGCTGGAAATGATAGCATACAATCTTTCCAATGCAATTGAAGATGGCCAAATCGTTTATGTAGGTACCGGCCTGCCAATGGTCGGCGGTATACTTGCCAAGAAAACCCATGCTCCTAATATAACATTGGTTTATGAAAGCGGCGGACAAGATCCTTTGGAAGGAGATATGCCTTGGTCGGTTGGATGTCCCTTTACGTTTCGTAAATCACCGATGTCGATGGAAATGGCGATATCTTTTGGCCAGTGCGCCTTAGGTTATGTAGACATAGCCTTCCAGGGGGGAGCCCAAATAGATATGTACGGTAATGTTAATACCTCGGTTATTGGCAGTTATGAAAACTTAAAATCTATCCTTCCCGGCAGCGGGGGAGGGAATGATATTGGCTCATTAACAGAAAAATCAGTTTTGGTAGGTCTGCAAACACCTGATCGCTTCCCGGAAAAAGTTGACTTTGTTACTACTCCCGGATACTTAGATGGGGGAGATACCCGGGAGAAAGCTGGCCTGCTTGGCGGCCCTTCTGCAGTTGTAACCCAGTGCGGCGTATTTGATTTCGAACCGGTTTCTAAACGTATGCGGATCAAAAGACTAAATCCGGGTATGACGGTGGAAATTGCTCAAGCTTGTACCGGATTTGAACTTTTGGTTCCCGAAAATATTGAATTTGTCGAACCGCCCAGTGATGAGGTTTTGAGGATTCTTAGAGAAGTTGTTGACCCCCGTAAGGTTTTCACAAAATTCCCTCCCGGCTAAAAAGAGATAAAAGAGCGAGAAATTCGCTATTTTTCTTAATATTATTAAAAGAATCGAAGTTAATGATAAAATAGTGATTCCTAAACGGGTTTAACCAAGAAGAAAAAACATCACCAAAACACATAATTTTGGTGATGTTTCTTTTTTGCTTACTATCAACTGATTTGAGTAATTTTATTTCGCTTTTTGACAATCTTAATTACTACCTGGTATTCTTCTTCGCTATCATTTTCAACCATTTTGATATCAACACCGGTTTGTTTAGCACGTTTCACCGTTTCTCTGATTGTGTTAAGAAAAATTCTGGCATCTCTTATAACCATGGAATAATTCTGTCCTATATTATTTCTATCCACCTGCAGGGGAATATTATTTTGACTGGCTTTAAAAACCAGGTTTTCAGTCTGTTTAACAGTTAGATCCTTTTCATAAATTTGGCTTAATATTTCTAATTGCATTTCGGCTGTATTAAGCTTTAATAGAGCTCTGGCATGCCTTTCACTTATAAATTCAGGAGATATTTTTTCTCTTACCGCTTCAGACAGCTTTAGTAATCTTAGTTTATTAGCTATGGCAGATTGGCTTTTACCAATTTTATTTGCCAGCTCATCCTGAGTCATACCAAAAAAGTTTATTAAAATATTATAGGCATTGGCCTCTTCAAAATAATTAAGTTCCTTGCGTTGAAGGTTTTCAATAACTGAAATAGCCGCCGCTTTTTCATCATTCATTTCCTGTACTATTGCCGGTATTTCTTTAAAACCTAACAATCTACAGGCTCTATATCTTCTCTCGCCAGCTACAATTTGATACTTTTTCTCAAACTGTCTGACTATAATAGGCTGAATAACACCATAAGCTTTAATGGAACGAGCAAGTTCCAACAACTCTTCCTCATTAAATACTTTTCGTGCTTGATACGGACTCCGATAAATATCATCCAAAGTAAGTGAAATAACTTTGCTTTCATAGTTCTTGCCAAGGATTTTATCTATTTGTTTACGAACCATCCCCCCAAGCACCTCCTAAAGTGGTCTTTTAGCAGGAATTCCAGTTCTGCGCGGATATTTTTGCGGAGTCTCGGCCAGTTTCTCAATTTCTACTATGGTTCTATCAAGATCTTGCATTAATGTATAATGAAAACTTTCGATGACCTTAGCGTTTAGTAGTTCCAGTGCAATCTCTGCCTGTTCCAATTCATTTTTGTAATTTCGCCCTTTCCATAGCAATAGCTTTCCCCCTGTCTTCAAAAGTGGAATCCCATATTCCAGTAAAACATTAACAGATGTTACCGCCCTGCTGGTACAATAATCAAAATTTCCCCGAAAGTTTGGATCGCGTCCTATTTCTTCTACTCTATTCTTAATTACTGTAACATTATTCAGTTGCAGCTCTTTAACCATCTGTTGCAAAAATGTACTCTTTTTTTGGTCTGATTCAATCAAAGTCATTTCCATGTTGGGCCGGGCCATTGCCATTATTAGTCCTGGGAAACCAGCACCCGTTCCTATGTCTGCCACTTTCTTATCATTCATTTCAATAAAAGAAAATATTTGCAGGCTGTCATCAATATGCTTATTGATGTCTTCGGGCAAGCTTTTCCGACTTATCAGATTATGCTTTTCATTTTCAGCCTGTAATGCAGTTATAAATCTTTTTACATTATATTCCATGTCCACGAGCTATTTCCTTCTTTTAGTTTCCAAAAAGATCAATAAAACATTTATGTCAGCCGGATTAATTCCTGATACTCTTAAAGCTTGCCCTATAGATATGGGCTTAAATTTGTCCAGCTTTTGCCTGGCTTCATTAGATAATCCATAAACTTCACTAAAATCAAAATCTGCCGGCAGTGATTTGTTTTCCATTTTTTCAAAACGTTCTACCTGTTCTTTTTGTTTTTTTATATAACCTTCATATTTAGCTTGAATCTCTACTTGTTCAAGAATATCAGGGTCATTTACGGTTATTAAACCTAAATAATAAAAATCTTGTATCTTTATCTCCGGCCTTCTTAACAATTCCCATAATGAAATCCGGTCCTTTAAAGGCGCACTTCTTTTGCTATTGAGAAACTCCCTGATAACTTCATCTGCAGGGGTAAAAGTAGCTTGGTGTAATTTACTAATAAGTTCAGACAAGGTCTTCTTTTTCTCTTGAAAGATCTGCCACCTAAAATCATTAACCAGTCCCAGAGACCTTCCTTTTTCAGTTAATCTTAAATCTGCATTATCCTGTCGCAGCAGCAATCGATATTCCGCTCTAGAAGTTAGCAATCGGTAAGGTTCATCAAGTTCTTTAGTCACTAGATCATCGATCATGACACCTATATAAGCTTCACTCCTTTTCAGGATAAAAGAATCCCTTCCATGTACCTTCAGTGCTGCATTAATCCCCGCCATTAATCCTTGTGCTGCTGCTTCCTCGTATCCCGAAGTTCCGTTTATTTGTCCCGCTGTAAAAAGGCCGGATATATTTTTAGTCTCCAGAGACAATTTTAGCTGTGAGGGAAAAACATAGTCATATTCTATGGCATAGCCTGTACGAATGATACGCACATCCTCCAAGCCAGGTATGCTTTTTAATACTTTAATCTGTACATCTTCAGGCAAGCTGGTATTAAGTCCCTGCACATACATTTCATCAGTGGCTCGTCCTTCTGGTTCAACAAATAATTGATGTGAATCTTTATGAGAAAAACGCACTACTTTATCTTCAAATGATGGGCAGTAACGAGGACCTTGTCCTTTAATTACTCCTGTAAACATTGGCGCTCTATCCAAATTATCCATTACGATCTGGTGTGTTTCCGGTGTACTGTGAGTTAACCAGCAAGATAACTGTTTCCTGTCTGGCAGGGGGCTTATATAGGAAAACCTTAACTGCCTGTCATCACCAGGTTGTTCTTCCATGGCATCAAAGTTAACGCTTTTTTTATCAATACGTGGAGGTGTTCCCGTTTTAAACCTTCCTAATTTTAATCCCATATCTTTTAAACTGTCGGAAAGTTTCTCAGCCGGAAACTGATTGCCAGGTCCGCCTGAAAAGGCAATATCACCTATTATGATACGGCCTTTTAAGTAAGTACCTGAGGTAACAACAACGGTTTTACAATTGTATTTAGCACCGGTCTTGGTAATTATACTTCTTACGGTGTCTTCAGCAGTTATTATTTCTTCAACTTCTGCCATGAGTAAATCCAGATTTCTCTGGTTAAGCAGGGTTTTTATCATTTCTTTATGATATTCATATTTATCAGCCTGAGCTCTTAGAGCTTGCACAGCCGGTCCTTTACCGGTATTAATAATCCGAATTTGAATATTGGCTTTATCTATATTTACCCCCATTTCACCGCCTAGTGCATCTATTTCTCTAATAAGTTGTGCTTTTGCCGGTCCGCCAACCGATGGATTACAAGGCATCAAAGCAATATTCTCCATACTAAGGGTAACCAATAATGTTCTACAGCCCATACGTGACGCCGCTAAAGCAGCTTCACAGCCAGCATGACCTGCTCCTATTACTACAACATCATAACTTCCTGCTTCATAAATCATTGAAGTCCTCCCAAGTTCATAAAAAGAGATATCTATTTACCTATACAAAAATCATGAAAAATGCGGTTTAAAACTTCTTCTTTTATGTTCTTTCCAGTTAGTTCACCTATTGATTCAAGAGCTAATTCCAAATCTATTGCCAGACAATCAAGGGGAGCAGTATGCATAATGTGCTGAGCTTCATGGATATGTTTTTTGGCCTTTTTAAGCGCACTTTTTTGGCGCATATTAAGCATAATTTTCAAATCATCTTGCTTGACCTGGCCTGAAAGAATAATTTCTGCAATTTGTTTTTCCAAATTTTTTATTCCAGAGTCTTCTTTAACAGAGGCTTTTATTATCCTTTCTCCGGTAAATAATTTATTTAATTCTGCTTCACTTATGTTTAACTCTAAATCTTCTTTATTTACTAATACTATCCTTTTCTTGCCAGCAATTTTATTATAAATTTCCATATCTTCTTCCGTTATCCCGGCGGCAAAATCAAGCACCCATATAACCAAGTCAGCTTCACTGATTACTTCTTCTGATTTTTTAACGCCAAGTTGTTCTACCATATCTTCTGTAATGCGTATTCCCGCTGTATCAATTAACTTAACCGGTATCCCGCCTATCGTAATATGTTCTTCAATGGTATCCCGTGTAGTACCAGGTATATTTGTAACAATGGCTCTGTTCTTTCTAAGTAAGGCATTCAATAAACTAGATTTGCCCACATTGGGTTTGCCTATAATAGCAACACTGATGCCTTGGCGGTAAATATCTGTTCTTTTAGATTCTTCCAACATTTGTTCTATTATTTCCTCTGTCCCTGCCAGTATGCTGCTGACTTCGTTAATATCTACGTCACCCACCTCATCAGGAAAGTCAATACTGGCCTGAATATGGGCATTGACTTTTAATAATTGCTCTTCAATAGCGGTCATGTACTGACTATTATGACCTGTTAATTGTTTTATAGCCAATTTTAAAGATTTTTCAGATTTAGCTCTGATTACCTCAATAACTGCTTCTGCCTGACTTATATCAAGACGCCCGTTAAGAAATGCACGCCGGGTAAATTCTCCTGCTTCAGCAAGTCTTATATCCAGCGCTAATATTGCTTCCAGACAGCGTTGAGCCACGATATTGCCACCATGACAATTAATTTCAATTACATTTTCTCCGGTATAGCTGTGGGGTGCTTTCATTATACTTACTAGCACTTCATCTATAATATCCCCTTCATCATCTAACAACCATCCTAATGTCAATGTATGGCTATCTCTGGTTTCTATTCTTTTCCCAGGATTATATGGTTTAAAGATAGCTGATATTTTTTCTGCTACATTTTGTCCGCTTAGGCGAACAATAGCAATCCCGCCTTCTCCAGGAGGTGTTGAGATTGCAGCTATGTCGTCATTTAACACTTTCAACATTCCCTTATCGTATTATTTTTGTCTATAAACATCTTACCAAAATTATAGGCTTTATACTCTTTGGTTAAAAAAAAGGCCCTTGCGGGCCTTCAGTTATTATTTTTTTAGTGTTATAACCAACTTTCTGTTGGGTTCTTCACCTATAGAATAAGTATTAATAAGCGGATCACTTTGCAAGGCAGTATGGACTATTCTTCTTTCTTGTGAACTCATTGGCCTCATGACTACATTTTTTCTAGTCTCTTTTACTTTTTCTGATAATCTGATTGCCAGTGCTTCCAAGGATTCTTCTCTTTTTCTTCTATAATCTTCCACATCTAAAATGACCCTGATTCTTTTATCCCGCTTGCGGTTGATAATTAATCCTATCATATATTGTAACGTATCCAGAGTTTCTCCTTTGCGTCCAATAAGTAATCCCATGTCTTTCCCTATTATATTGATTCTGACTTTTTCATCATCATAATCCACATTGGCAATCTGGTAATCAAGCTTCATTTTTTGCAGTAAAGTTTCCAGAACTTTACGTGTTATTTGCTCAGGCCTATCTATCATAGAAACTTTTATAACTGCAGGTTTTTTACCAACGAGTCCTAAAATCCCTTTACTGGGCTCTTCAACAATTTCTATCACTACATCCTCAATTTCACAACCTAGCTCTTCTAAGGCTGCTTTTATCGCTTCATCAACGCTTTTTCCTCTTTTTTCTACTGTTTGGTCTTCCATCTTGTTTCCTTCCTCCTTTTTCCCTCCCTGGAAGCACTTCTGCCTTAAAAGTGTTCTGCTTGTCATCTTCCTCATCCGTTGTTTTATCTGTATAAGGAGTTTTTCCTGTTTCCTTCTTTATAACTGTATTCCTTGCCGTTGTTTCAATTTCTTCTTCTGAAGAATTAATTTTCACTAAGCTTTGGGTTTTATTAACATAGAGCTGCTGCATGATACCTAAAATATTAAAAACAATCCAGTAAATTGGTAATCCGGCCGGCATTGTTGCGGCTATCCATGCCATAAATAATGGCATCATATAAAGCATAGTTCTCTGGGTAGGATCTTTAGTATCCACTGTAGATATCTTTTGCTGCAAATATGTAGTCAAACCAGCCAAAACAGGGATATATAGGGTCCAAAATGCACCTTCACTTATAGTAAGGGTCCAAACGGATTCTCCAATATTACTGATACCCAGAAAAGCTGCATGAGCAGCTTCTTTAAACTCAAAGCCAAATAAAGATCTATAAAATGCTATAAATATTGGCATTTGAATCAGAAGGGGCAAACAACCTCCAAATGGGTTTACACCATGCTGCTTGTATAATTCCATAACTTTTGTTTGCATAACCTGAGGATCATCTTTATATCTTTCTTGAATGATCTTCATTTTAGGTTGAACTGCTTGCATGGCCCGCATTGATTTCATCTGTTTCTGCGTCAAAGGAAACAAGATAATTTTAATGACTATAGTCATTAAAATTATTGCCAGGCCGTAATTAGGAAAACCAATAGATACGGTTATTCCATACATATATTGAATAACATCACTAAACCATGAAACGAATGCTTGCCACAAATTAATTTCCTGCTCATCGTAAATCAATACGCTGCAGGATTCACCTCCTTGTTAGTAACCAGCGCTTAATTGTTTTCTCCGTAGATTTGCAGATAATTTACACTAAGCCCAGTATGGTAAAGCCTTTATACAGGGTTTTATTATTATTTTCAAGGAACCGGATCAAATCCGCCAGCATGCCAAGGGTGACATTTTGTCAATCTTTTAAAAGTCAACCATCCCCCTTTAATTGCTCCATATTTACTAATTGCTTGTATAGAATAGGTAGAACAGCTCGGGTAGAAACGACATGAGGCAGGCTTAAAAAAAGTTACTTTTTGATATATCTTTATTAAAAGGATAAGAAATTTTTTTAACATATACCTGTTTTCCTCATTACAGAAATAAAATCTTTTTCTATTTGAATGTAATTGACTTTGCTGATTAAAGGACGGCTAACCAATACAAAATCATACCCTTGTTCCAAGTTGAACCGATTATTATCAACCACGGCCCTCAACCTTCGTTTGGCTTTATTCCTGACTATTGCGTTTCCTATTTTTTTACTGGTTACTATCCCAAAGCGATTAATACCTAAATCATTTTTCAATATAAAAACAACTAGGTATCTGCCTAGATATTTTTTACCATTTTGGTATATATTATTATAGTGTTTGCTTTCTCTTATTCTAAATTCTTTACCAATCATTTAAACCCTTCTATAAGAGAAATAAAAGGCCGTTAAATACGACCTTATGCGGAAAGAGTTTTTCTTCCTTTTTTCCTTCTCCTAGTGATAACTGCTCTTCCTGCAGAGGTTGACATTCTTTGTCTGAATCCATGTACTCTTTTTCTCTGCCTATTTTTTGGTTGGTATGTTTGTTTCATTATATTAAGCCTCCCTAATTTTTTCAAAGACTATATAATTATATTTACTTACAACAGTGAATGTCAAGAAAATCGGCTAAGTGAAATACTTCTAATTGCAATTTTTATCTGCTATTATTATACTATATTTTTATCTAGGTTCGGTTTTAATAGGTTGTAGTGCTATTCACTAACAATTCTCTAACTATTTACTAACAACTATTCACATTATTATTCTTATCCACAGATTGTTTTTCCACATTTAAACAGGAGGGTTTGTATGTCCTTGCCAAATGAGTATTCTAATATATGGAATCAGGTATTGAGTTCTATTCGTCAAGATATAGGTGAAACAAGTTTTGATATATGGTTTTCAATGGTTAAATATAATACTTTCCGGGATGATCGTGTTTATTTAACTGTCCCGAACTCCTTGACAAAAGAATGGATTGAATCGCGTTATCTTGACTTAATGAATAATAATTTCCGTGCATTAACAAATCAAAATATCAGTATTGTACTTACCATGGATGAAGGCTCAGATAAACAGAGTACTTTTTCACCATTAAATCCTAAATATACATTTGATACCTTTGTGGTAGGAAATAGTAATCGTTTTGCCCATGCAGCCTGCTACGCTGTTGGCGAAACCCCTTTTAAATCATATAATCCATTATTCATTTATGGGGGTGTCGGTCTGGGTAAAACTCACCTTATGCAGGCTATTGGTCAACACATCATCGCCAAAAGGCCAACATGCTCTGTTATGTATGTTTCTTCGGAACAATTCACCAATGAGTTAATTAGTTCTATAAAAGATGATAATACCCCGGGGTTTCGCAATAAATACCGTAACATTGATGTTTTATTAATAGACGATATTCAATTTCTGGCTGGAAAAGAAAGGACTCAGGAAGAATTTTTCCATACTTTCAACACTTTATATGAATCTAATAAACAATTAGTAATTTCAAGCGATCGCCCACCCAGAAATATTCCTACTTTGGAAGACAGGCTTCGCTCACGATTCGAATGGGGGCTGATTTCCGACATCCAACCCCCGGACCTGGAAACCCGTATAGCGATATTAAGAAAAAAAGCGCAGTCTGAAAATTTAAATATTCCTTTCGATGTTTTAGATTATATTGCAAACTATATTCAATCAAATATTCGAGAGTTGGAAGGAGCCTTAATTAGATTAGTTGCTTATGCTACAATCACGAACCGTCCTTTAAATATGGCAACTGCAACTGAAGCTTTAAAAGATATATTACCACCGCCTCGTGCTAAGAAAATTACCATAGAAAATATACAAAAAGTTGTTTCATTACATTATGGTGTAGATATGGCTGAATTACTGTCTAAAAAAAGAAATAAGCAAATCGTTTTTCCCAGACAGATAGCAATGTATTTATGCCGTAAGTTAACAGACGCCTCCTACCCCCAAATAGGGGATCAGTTTGGCGGCAGAGATCATACAACCGTAATCCATGCTAATGAAAAGCTTGAAAAAGAGATAGCTTCGGATCAAGAATTGGCAGCAACCATTGAAATTTTATGTCGGAAAATTAATCCCAATTATTAACTGGTTGATCTTTTTTTATAAACATGCTTGTCCACTGAACAAATAGCTAAAGATTCTTATTCAATTGACTTATGCACATATTTTGAGCCCCTACTACTATTACTACTAAATTGTTTATAAATAATTAAATAAATAAAAAACAACAGGAGGATTAATTATAATGAAATTTGTTATCGAAAAAAAAGAGCTCTCTTCTCTTACTTCTTTAGTACATCGTGCTGCTTCAACAAAAAATACTATTCCTGTCCTAACTGGACTGTTATTGCAAGTGTCGAATGAAAAAGGCTTGGTAATGACTGCGACAGACATGGAAATAGGGATTAAAGCCTCAACAAAAAATATAGAAGTACTACAAGAAGGAATCGTGTTAGTTAATGCCCATTATTTTTCAGATTTTATAAAATTACTTCCAGATTCTATTATTCAAATTGAATTAAATGAAGATAAAGCAAAGCTAAATATTTCTTATGGCCGCTCAGCTGGTTTTATGAATACATATAGCAATTACGAGTACCCGGATCTGCCCCTGGAAAAACAAGAACATAAATTATCCATTCCTGAAAAAGTATTAAAGGAAGCCCTAAGAAAAACATCTTTTGCAGCTGCCATGACTCATTTCAGACAGGTTTTTACAGGAGTACTGTTTGATATAAAAGAAGATGGAATACTAAAAATAATTGCTTCAGATACTCATCGTTTAGCACAATATTCTTACGAAATGGAAGATAAAACAACTGATCCCTGTAGTTTTATTATTCCAACGCGCAGTGTCAATGAATTACTAAGAATAATTGATGATACTGATGAACTGATTAATATTTCCATCAGTGAAAATAATGTTATTTTTTCAAATCCTGATTTTATCTTATTATCAAGAGTTATTGATGGCCAATATCCAAATTATGAACAAGTTATTCCAAATACATTTTCTTCTGAATTAATTATAAATTCCCATATATTATCAAATACTTTAGAAAGAGCAAAAATTTTACCTACTGATGATAAAACAAAAATCCAGCATGTACAGTTTAGTTTTAAAGAAAATGAGGCAATTGTAGAAAGCTTTTCTGAAATGATGGGAGAAATTCAAGAAGTTATTGAAAATTTAAATATAGAAGGGGATAAAGATTACAAAATTGCTTTTAACACCAATTATTTTCTTGATATAGTTAAAATATTAGATGATGAATGTGAAGAAATAAAAATAGAATTATCCGGAGCTTTGGGTCCTGCAAAGATTGTTAATCCAAAAGTAGATAACTATTTATATGTGTTAGTTCCCCTACGCACCAGTAACTAAAGAGAGAAGTTCTTAATTTGAAAATTGTTGATTTTAAAATAAGAAATTTCCGTAATATAAAAAAACTCGATATTCTGCCAGGCCCTGGACTAAATATTCTGGTAGGAGATAATGCCCAGGGAAAAACAAATCTTTTGGAATCAATATATATTCTTTCAACCGGAACTTCTTTCAGAACTGGTAAAGATATAAATTTTGTTCAATATAATTCAGAAAGCTATTCTATTTATGCAAAATATACTAATCAGGAAAGGAAAATCGAATCTCTATTAAAATATAAAATAACTGCTGGAAAAGTATTTGAAATCAATGGTAAAAAAGTTAAGAGCTCGGATGAAAATAATATTAGAGTCGTTTTATTTACCCCTGATGATCTATATTTAATCAAAGGATCCCCCAACCGCAGAAGAAATTTTTTAGATTTTGCTCTTAGGCAAGTATCAGCTGATTATATAATGCAATGGGAAAATTATAATAAAATTCTTAAAAAAAGAAACATCTTATTAAAAAAACAAAATATTGATGATAGAGCATTTTCTGTTATCAATGATATTTTTATTGAAACAGCTGTACAAGTAATTATTAAGCGCATTAATTTTGTAAATATTTTAGATGATCTATGTCAAAAAATATTTCCTTTGTTAAACAGCGATAAACACATAATTAAAATCAGGTATGCACTTTCATTTCCAGTCTTTAGTGGTAAAATTAATCATGAAATTTTACTGCAGACTCTGAAAGAGCAGGTTTTATCCAAGAAGAATGATGAGTTAATGCGCGGGACTACGATGATTGGTCCTCATCTTGATGATTTAAATATATATCTTGATGATAATTTAGCACGCCTTTTTTCTTCTCAGGGGCAGCAAAGAAATATTGCTGTTACATTAAAATTAGCCGAAATTTATGCTTTTAAGCAAATTAAAGGCTATTATCCTCTTTTTTTACTTGATGAAGTATTTGCAGAACTCGATGAAGCAAAAAAAAATTTACTTATGGAGCAATTATCAAAAGCAAAATTTCAAAGTTTTCTTTCTTCGGTAAGCATTGATAATATTAAAAGAGGAAACTCACAAATATTTAAAATAAAAAACGGTTGTATAATCTAAGGAGGTATTTAATATGTATATTCATCTGGGCAATAACAATATAATTTCTTCTGATAATGTGATCGCTATTTTGAATATTGAACCTCCCATTTGCAAGGATTTGACTGAGTTTATTGAAATCGCAAAAATGGAGAAAGATATTTTAAATGTAAGTGAAAAAGGCAAAGAAAAGGCGTTAATAATATGTACTGATAAAGTTTATTTATCACCTATCTCTTCAACAACATTATTGAGACGTGCCGAAAACTTCTTTAAGGAGGTATAATTTTTGATTAATACTGACAATGGTTATAATGCTTCTAATATACAAGTCTTAGAAGGACTTGAAGCGGTTCGCAAAAGACCCGGTATGTATATTGGGTCCACCGGTCCTAAAGGTTTGCATCATCTGGTTTTTGAAATTGTTGATAATAGTATAGATGAATCAGTAGTAGGGCAGTGTGATACGATCCAAGTGATTATTCACGCTGATAATTCTGTAACTGTTAGTGACAATGGGCGCGGAATACCGGTAGATAATCATCCAATGATGAATAGACCTGCAATTGAAGTAATTATGACTACTCTACATTCGGGCGGAAAATTTGGCGGCAGTGGTTATACCATATCCGGGGGTCTTCATGGAGTAGGACTATCGGTTGTTAATGCACTTTCCTCACTGCTTGAAATCACTGTAAAAAGAGATGGCCATATTTATCGCCAGGTCTATCAACGTGGAAAACCTACAAGTGATTTACAGATCATTGGTGATACAAAACAAACAGGTACAACTATCCACTTTTTCCCGGATAGTGAAATATTTGAAGAATTGATTTTTGACCGGGAAATAATCATTCAAAGATTACGTGATTTATCTTTTTTAAACAAAGGTTTAATTATTAATATAACTGATGAAAGAGAAGCTGAAATCTTTAGAAAACAATATGTTTCTGAAGGTTTGATGGACTTTGTAACCTACATTAATAAGAATAAAGAAACTGTCAACCAAGAGCCTATTCATTTTAAAGATAGAAAAGATGATGTGATAGTTGAAATTGCAATCCAATATAATAACGGTTATAGCGAAAACATATTTTCCTTTGCAAATAATATCCGAACCCAGGAAGGCGGTACTCACGAAATCGGTTTCAAAAACGCCTTAACCAGAGCGGTGAACGATTATGCAAAGAAAAACGGACAGTTAAAAGAAAATGAGGCCAATCTTTCTGGTGAAGATATCAGGGAAGGCATTGTAGCTATCATTTCAGTAATGGTTAAAGATCCGCAATTTGAAGGACAAACTAAAACTAAACTGGGAAATACTTTTATTAGAGGAATAACAGAAGGCCTGGTATATGAATCCTTGCAGGATTATTTACAGGAAAATCCCGTGGTTGCTAAAAGAATTGTAGAAAAAGCTGTTGCAGCTCGTCGTGCCAGAGAAGCAGCAAGAAAGGCCAGGGAGCTGACCCGTCGTAAAAGTGCGTTGGAATCTACCTCACTACCAGGAAAATTGGCGGATTGCAGCAACAGGGATCCAGGCAGTTCTGAATTGTTTATTGTTGAGGGAGATTCTGCCGGGGGTTCGGCCAAAATGGGCAGAGACAGAACCTATCAGGCAATTTTACCTCTGCGGGGTAAAATTCTTAATGTTGAAAAAGCCCGTTTAGATCGAGTATTGAGTAGTGAAGAAATCAGAAATTTAATTACTGCCATGGGTACTGGTATAGGTGAAGAATTTGATATTACAAAAGCCCGTTACCATAAATTACTCATAATGACAGACGCAGATGTAGATGGATCACATATTAGAATACTACTTCTAACCTTCTTTTACCGTTACATGAAAGAGTTAATTGAACAAGGCTATATTTATATTGCACAACCACCTTTATACGGTTTAAAAAGGGGTAAAGAAATACATTATTTCTTCAATGATCAGGATCTGGATAATTTCACAAAAAACAGTGATAAAAAATGGTCTATCCAACGTTACAAAGGCTTAGGTGAAATGGATCCGGAACAGCTTTGGGATACTACTATGAATGCAGAAACACGCACCATTCTTCAGGTTACTATCGATGATGCCATCCAGGCTGAAAAAATATTCTCTGATTTAATGGGTGATAATGTAGAGCCGCGCCGGGAATTTATTAATAATAATGCGCGTTATGTGACTAATCTGGATATATAAGGAGGCGCACAGTTGGGACAGGATAGTCTTTTTGAAAAAATAATACCAATAGACATAGAAAGAGAAGTACGTAAATCCTTTTTGGAATATTCAATGAGTGTTATTGTATCCCGGGCACTTCCCGATGTTAGGGATGGACTTAAACCAGTACACCGCCGCATTTTATATGCATTGTATGATCAGGGAATGACTGCGGATAAACCTCATAAAAAGTCAGCCAACATTGTTGGTGAAGTCATGGGTAAATATCATCCTCACGGGGACTCGTCTATTTACCAGGCTATGGTTAAATTAGCACAGGATTTTTCCATACGTTATCCATTGGTGGATGGACATGGTAATTTTGGCTCTATTGATGGCGATAGTGCTGCAGCCATGCGTTATACTGAATCCCGAATGGCCAAAATAGCTGAAGAAATGTTGAAAGATATCGATAAGGATACGATAGACTGGCGGCCTAACTATGATGAGACAAGACTAGAGCCCCAGGTATTACCATCGAGAATTCCCAGCCTTTTAATAAACGGTTCTAACGGTATTGCGGTAGGTATGGCAACTAATATTCCGCCTCATAATCTATCTGAAGTGGCAGAAGGAATAAAAATGGTGATCGACAATCCTGAGGTTACCATAGAAGAATTAATGCAGATTGTACCTGGACCTGACTTTCCTACCGGCGGCATTATGGAGATCAGCGGTATCAAACAGGCCTATGAAACCGGAAGAGGTTCTATAAAAGTCAGAGCTAAATATGAAATTGAAGAAAGAAAGAACGGACGAAATGCCATCATCGTTACGGAAATACCTTACCAAGTAAATAAAGCCCGCCTGGTAGAAAAAATTGCCGATTTGGCAAAGGATAAAAAAATAGACGGCATCGTGGATTTAAGAGATGAGTCAGACCGAAACGGTATTAGAGTGGTCATCGAAGTACGACGTGATGTGAATATTAATGTTGTGATCAACAAGCTTTTTAAACATACCCAAATGGAAAATACTTTCGGCGCTATAATGCTAAGTCTGGTGAATGGGCAGCCATTGATTCTATCCTTGAAACAGATGATGGAGCAATATATAATTCATCGTCAGGATGTTATTACCCGGCGTACAAAATATGAATTAAATCTGGCCAATAATCGCAAACATATATTGGAAGGATTAAAAATTGCTCTGGACAATCTGGATGAAATCGTAAATTTAATCAGGAGTTCACGGGACAGAGAAAAAGCAAGATTAGCCTTAATGGAAAGATTTGCATTATCCGAAGTGCAAGCAAACGCTATTTTGGATATGCGTTTGGTACAATTGACTGGCTTGGAAAGAGGAAAAATAGAACAGGAATATGAAGAAATACTATTAAAAATAGCTGATTTAGAGGATATTTTAGCCCGGCCGGAGCGAGTTCTACAAATTATTAAAGACGACTTAGATGGTATAAAAAATAAATATGGCGATAAGAGAAGAACCGAGATAAGTTATGAAAACACTGATTTTGATGAAGAGGATTTCATTGAAGATCATGATGTAGTTTTAACATTAACCAACCGTGGCTATATAAAGAGACAACCGTTGGATACCTATAAAGTTCAAAATAGGGGAGGCAAAGGGATCATTGCTGCGTCTATTCGTGCTGAAGATTTTACCAATGAAATAATAGTATCCAGTGTCTTGGCAGATATTTTATTTTTTACTAACCAGGGAAGAGTTTTCTCATGTAAGGCGTACCATATCCCGGAATCATCAAGACAAGCTAAAGGGATGCCGCTTATCAACTTGCTTGAGTTAAGACCGGAAGAAAAAGTTACTACATTAATGGGAATCAGGGAATTTGATGATAAGCGTCATTTGGTAATGGTGACCAAATACGGTACCATAAAAAAAGTAGCATTATCTGCGTTTGCCAATATTCGCCGGTCCGGTATAATTGCTGTAAATCTGGTTGATGATGATGAATTAATGGGGGTCATAAGAGTAAAAGCAAAGGACAAGATAATGTTGGCAACTTCCGACGGGAAATCAATTGTATTTGAGGAAGACCAGGTCAGAGCAATGGGTAGAAATGCTGCCGGAGTTAGGGGCATAAGGCTTACCAAGGGGCATCATGTGGTTGGAATTGATAAGGATCGTTCTGATGCTCATGTAGTATTAGTGACAGAAAATGGTTTTGGCAAACGTACCCCACCTAGCGAATATAAAGTTCAAAATCGTGGGGGCAGAGGAGTTAAAAGCATTGAGATAACAGAGAAAAATGGTAATCTGGTGGCCTTAAAAATTGCATCTAAAGAAGATGAAATGGTTATACTGACTAATGAAGGTCATATAATAAGATTGGATACAGATCAAATTCCGATACAAAAAAGGTATTCACGGGGAGTACTCTTAATGAAACTGCCTGAAGCAGAAAAAATTGTTGCAGTGGCAAGATTCCGTACGGAAAAAGAAGAATAAAATATTAAATGAAGAGCTTGATTCCGAAGGATAATAATAATTAGTTAGTTGCCAAATCTAAATAGATATAATATAATCTATAAAATTATAAATAAACAAGCAATTGCGATGAAGGGGAAAAGTAAAGATTATTGTTGCTTCAGAGATCTGGTGGTCGGTGTGAACCAGAACAGCGTAAACTTGAATCCGCCCTGGCAGCAGTCTGTAGAAGCAGAACCGGTGGTGCCGTTATAACCTTCAAGTGAGTGTTGAAGTACACTAATCAGGGTGGCAACGCGGGAAATAAACCTCTCGTCCCTACAGGGGCGAGAGGTTTTCTTTACTTTATTTAAAACCAAGGAGGTAATCAACAATGACAGGAGAGCAATATCTATTTTTACCAGGTCCTACGCCATTACCAGAAAGAGTTATTATGGCTATGAGCAGATCTATGATTAATCATCGTGGACCTGAGTTTAAAGAAATTCTTTACCGGGTTACCAGCGGAATAAAACAGGTTTATCATACCAACCAGAATGTTTTAATATTTCCAGCTTCAGGATCAGGGGCAATGGAAGCGGCAGTAGTTAATTTTATTTCTCCCGGCGATAAAGTACTGGCCGTATCTATAGGTGTATTTGGGGATAGATTTGCAAAAATTGCCGGAACTTTTGGAGCTCAAGTGGAAAAGATGGATTTTGCCATGGGCAAACCAGCAGATCCCGATGCAGTCATAGACAGATTGAGAGCTGATAATAAGAAAGAAATCAAAGCTGTATTGATAACCCATAATGAAACCTCAACCGGGGTTTATAATGATATTAAAAAGATAAAAGCAGGAATGGCAGATCATCCGGCCTTGTTTATGGTGGATGCTGTCAGTTCTCTGGCAGCCCTTGAATTAAAAATGGATGAGTGGGGACTCGATGTAGTTGTCAGCGGCTCTCAAAAAGCTTTCATGGTTCCGCCGGGCTTAAGCTTCTTGGCTTTCAGCGAAAAAGCCTTAAAAGTACACCAAAGTTTTAAAAACACCAGTTTCTACTGGGATATCACCGCAGGCCTTAATTATTTGGACAAAGGACAGACCCCGTATACACCGGCACTTTCTTTATTCTATGGCTTGGATGAGGCATTGAAGATGATGGAGGAAGAAGGGCTCGACAATATACTGTTAAGACACAAAGATTACCGTGATATGGTTAGGGGTGCAGTAAAAGCAATGGGCCTGCAATTGCTGGCAGATGAAGATAATGCATCAACGGCAGTTACTTCAGTAATAGGGCCTGCCAATATTGAGGCTGATACTATCCGTAAATACATGTTGGAGAAATTTAATATAGTCCTGGCTGGTGGTCAACAGTCTTTAGCCAATGTCATATTTAGAATTGGTCATCTGGGATATGTCAGGCAGTTAGATTTATTAGCGGTCTTGTCCGCATTGGAAATCACCCTGGAAAAATTGGGGTATCCTATCAATAAAGGTGCTGGATTAATAAAAGCACAGGAGTTTATCTCAAAACGGCTGGATTAAGAGATGAGATTAAGAAAGGAAGGAGTTATTTATGAAAAAAGTAATAGTTAGTGAACGCATTGCTGAAGAAGGAATCGACCTACTGAAGACAGAACTTGAGGTTGACTATAGAGATGGTATATCCCGGCAAGAATTATTAAGTATTATTGACCAATATGATGCTCTAATCGTAAGAAGTGTAACCAAGGTTGATGAAGAACTTATTAAAGCGGGTAAGAATTTAAAGGTTATAGGAAGAGCTGGAAACGGCATTGATAATATTGATGTTGACGCCTGTACCCGCCATGGAGTAATAGTGGTTAATACTCCAGACAGCAATACTATTTCGGCAGCGGAACAAACCATAAGCCTGTTATTGTCATCAGCTCGAAATACTGCATGGGCAAATACTTTCCTAAAGGAAGGCACCTGGGACCGCAAGCCTTTTAGAGGAGTTGAACTCTATGGCAAAACCGTAGGAATAGTAGGCTTAGGTCGTATAGGATCCATGGTTGCAACCAGGCTAAAAGCTTTTAATATGAGAGTCATTGCTTATGATCCATATATTGCTGATGAACGCTTTGAGAGATTTGATGCTGAGAAGGTTGATACTCTTGCAGAGTTAGTACAGCAGGCGGACTTTATTACATTGCATACTCCGCGCAATGAAGAGACTATGCATATGCTGGATGAAGAAATGTTTAAGCTGGCCAAACCGGGAGTAAGGGTAGTAAACTGTGCCCGGGGAGGCATAATTAAAGAATCAGCCTTGATTGAAGGATTAAAATCAAAAAAAGTTGCCAGTGCTGGCCTGGATGTTTTTGAAAAGGAACCTGCAACTGATAATGAGCTTTTTTCTTTTAACAATGTAGTATGTACACCACATTTAGGTGCCGATACTTATGAAGCACAGAAAAGGGTAGGAGAAAATATCGCTGATCAGGTTATCAGAGCCCTGAAAGGGGAGATAGTACCTAATACAGTCAATTTACCTACTATGATCAGGGAAGAGTTAGAGTATTTAAGGCCATTTATAGTACTTGCCGAGAAAATGGGCAGTATTTATTATCAGTTGGAAAAAGCACCAATTAACCGGATTGAATTAAGTTATGCCGGCCCTATCACAAAAAATGATCTGGAAATATTAACGGTAGCCTTCTTAAAAGGCCTTTTAGAGCCTGTGATGTCAGAAAAGGTGAACTTTGTTAATGCTAAATTAATGGCTAAAGACCGGGGCATTAAAATTTATGAAACGAAAGAAGATCAAACTAATAAACGGTATAAAAACCTTTTAGGGGCAAAAATATTCAGTCAAGGCTATGAATTAGATATTACAGGATGTTTATCACGGGCCAGAAATCCGTTATTAGTAGAAATTAATGGATATGAAACAGAAACCAACCTGGAAGGTTATGTAATAATGGTTGAAAATCATGACCGGCCTAGAGTAATAGGTCCTCTTGCTACTACTTTAGGTGATGAAGGAATTAATATAGCTTCAATGAAAGTTTCCCGCCAGAACAAAGGTGAAAAAGCCATTATGCTGGTTAATGTGGATAACAAAGTAGAGGAAGAGGTACTGGTCAAACTTAGCAAATTGGACGGTATCATAAGCGTACCGCGCATGCTGCATTTCTAAATTAAGATAACTTTCGGAGGTATATTATGTTAGACGCCAAGTTAATAAGAGCTAATCCAGATATTATAGAAACGCATTTGCAAAAGCGAAATTTATCAGGAGGGCTTGACAAATTTCTTGCATTAGATGAACAAAGGCGAAACATTATTGCCCATGTAGAAGAATTAAAAAACTATCGGAATACTTCATCAATAGAAGTAGGGCGCATGAAAAAAACCGGTCAGAATCCTGAAGAACTGATGGGGAAAATACGGAATATTGGTGCGGAGATAAAAGCTCTTGATGATGATTTGAAAAAATTAGAAGAAGAAATCGAATCAATTCTTCTTAGTCTGCCCAATTTACCTCATGAGTCTGTACCGGTTGGAAAAAGCGAAGAAGAAAACGTTGAAGTAAGAAAGTGGGGAGAGCCAAGTAAATTTGACTTCGAACCATTAGCCCACTGGGATATTGGCGTTAATCTTGATATTTTGGATTTCTCCAGAGCCGCTAAACTTTCTGGCACCCGGTTTACAGTTTATAAAGGATTGGGCGCCAGATTGGAACGAGCAGTTATTAATTTTTTTCTTGATATTCATACACAGCAGCATAAATATAAGGAAATACTGCCTCCCTTTATGGTTACTGCTGATTGTATGCTGGGTACCGGACAATTACCAAAATTTGCAGAGGATATGTTTAAAATCCAAGGCCGCGAAATGTATATGATTCCAACAGCGGAAGTTCCTCTTACCAATCTTTATCGAGAGGAGATAGTGGAAGAAAGCCAATTGCCGATTTATCTTACTGCCTATACCCCTTGCTTTAGAGCCGAGGCAGGTTCACATGGACGTGATACACGCGGTATTATAAGACAACATCAATTTAATAAAGTAGAATTAGTTAAAATCGTCAAACCGGAAGATTCCTACGAAGAATTAGAAAAATTGACCAATGATGCTGAAACAGTGTTACAGCTTCTTGAACTGCCCTATCGAGTAGTGCTATTAAGCACGGGGGACATGGGTTTCTCGGCTGCCAAAACATATGACCTGGAAGTATGGATGCCTAGCTATAACGAATATAAGGAGATTTCCTCCTGTTCAAACTGTGAAGATTTCCAGGCCCGGCGTGCCAGCATCAGATACCGTCCGGCAGCCAAAGGAAAAGTTCAATATGCCCATACATTAAATGGCTCGGGAGTTGCTATAGGCCGGACAGTAGCAGCAATAATGGAAAATTATCAGCAGGCAGATGGCTCAGTTATAATTCCCAAGGTTTTACAGCCATATATGGGTGGTATTACCAGAATAAATGCTGAAAATTCTTCAAACATGGCAATTGACAAGGCAAGGTAGGCTGTGCTATACTGTCTTTTGCATTGGGCAAAAACAGTCCAGCCTTCATTAATGGAGGGGTGTCCGAGCGGTTGAAGGAGGCGGTCTTGAAAACCGTTGAACCTTTACGGGTTCCGTGGGTTCGAATCCCACCTCCTCCGCCATTAGTTTAATCATCCTGTTGCGGAGAGATGGCCGAGCGGCTGAAGGCGCTCGCCTGCTAAGCGAGTAGACGGCTAATACCTGTCTCGAGGGTTCAAATCCCTCTCTCTCCGCCATTTTATTTGAGTAATAAATTAAGTATATATCTGCGCCCGTGGCTCAGCTGGATAGAGTAACAGACTACGAATCTGGAGGTCGGGGGTTCGAATCCCTCCGGGCGCGCCATATTTACCAAGTTCATTGAAGTTAAAACATGAATGCGCCCGTAGCTCAGGTGGATAGAGCAACGGTTTCCTAAACCGTGTGCCAGGGGTTCGAGTCCCTTCGGGCGCACCATTTATGGTGGCGCGAATATGAGGGATAAATTATATATGAGACTGGCGCTTAATTTAGCTTACCAGGCCTATTTAAGAAGAGAAGTACCGATAGGTGCTTTAATTGTCTATGAAGGTGAAATTATTTCCTGGGCATATAATGAAAAGGAACTTAAACAAGATGCTACTGCACATGCCGAACTGCTGGCTATTCAAAGAGCAGTCAAATATTTAGGAAAATGGCGGCTAACAGGAACAACCTTATATACTACATTAGAACCCTGTGTAATGTGTGCAGGGGCAATGATCAACAGCAGAATAAAAAGATTGGTATACGCCTGCCGTGACTCTAAAGCAGGTGCAGCCGGATCTGTTATTGACTTGGTTCGACATCCTGGCTTAAACCACCAGATTGAAGTTCAGGATGGAGTTTTATGTGAAGAAAGCAGCAGACTTTTGAAAGCTTTTTTTTCGAATTTAAGGAGAGATGGCTGAGTCCGGTTGAAGGCGCTCGACTCGAAATCGAGTGAACCATTAATGGTTCCGTGGGTTCGAATCCCACTCTCTCCGCCAGTAGATTAAAAAACCGACTCCCTCGTGAGTCGGTTAATTTATTTTTTGTCTAATTACAGCACGTTTAACCTGGCCGATAGCGCCTCTAATTCAGCTAATGTTTTATCTCGACTCTTTTTATTCTGTTTTTCCTTTTTTAAGATTAGATTTAAATAATCCCAAAAGGCCGCTGTCATATTGCTTTCATTGATGGCGAAAATTACCGAGGGCGAAGTCGTTTTACCTATCAGAACACCTACTCCTTCTTTGACATAGACCATGCTTCCTGCCAGATGATTGTCATTGGTTAAATGAACATTATAATTTTTATGGCTTTTCAGTAATTTGATTACATTTTCAAGATGTTCTTTATATTCTTGCGGTGTGTAGTACACTGGTATTTCGCTAAAAATATCTGAGAAATCTACCACCGCTCTTCCTTGCAAAATAGTATCAGGCTTCTGCAGGGTAAGTATTTCTGTAAAACTGTGATTGCCCAGCAAAGCTAGGAAACGGCTGGTTTTTTCTT
>JAAZFJ010000240.1 GCA_012511795.1 Syntrophomonadaceae bacterium | reverse complement strand
CCAAATCTTCCATAATTCTCTCAGGAAGAACATCGTCCGCTTTACTCAGCCCTTCCCGCATATTAAACATCCGCTCTATAGTAAATGCTCTTTCACCGTACTTAATAAAATCTCCCGTTGAAATTTTCATGCCGGTAACCATCTCCAATGCTTCTACATGGGGAAACAGCGCAAAGATCTTGACCCGCATCAAGGAGGGATGCATAGCCAGGAATTTGATAATGGGACTGCTTAATAAAATTAATCTGCCGGCTGCTTTACCCAGTAAATTATCTTCTTTACGCCCAAAGAGGAAAGGAGGGATAACTGTAAAAGCAGTAAAAAGACACGATCCGCCCAGGGAAATTGCCTCCATGGCATTTTGAAAGAAAACAGTTAAGGCAGCTTTACCGCCGGTTGTAAGTCCGCTAAACGTCACCGGGCTTAAAACCTCCAGAAAAGTCAAAAAGCCGCCACCTAAATGGCAGGCTCCCCGGTTGGCAGTGGCATAACCTAATCCCAGACCAACTGTATGCCGCGGGTCATAAGACGCAAATTCCAGGCCTTTGACCTGCATAGCATTGGCCTTTTCTCCATATTTTTCAGCCAGTTTTCGGGTTCCCTCTGCCAGTTCAGCACATACTCCCCGGCGGTGAGCAATATCATCGATTGATTCACTTATCCCTTCGGTACTGTCAAATGTCAGCCCAAAATCTTTGATTCCTTTTCGCTGCAATTCCATGGCAAATGCAATAGAGCCAGCCAAAGATATGGTATCCATCCCCAGCAGGTCTGCCTGTCGATTCCAGCCGATGATAGGCTTTAAATCATAGTTGCCGATATTGGAGCCAAAAAGTCCGATGGTCTCATACTCCGGGCCTTTAATATCCTTGCCCTCATGTTTTACCCGGCGCTCACAACGAATAGGGCAGCTAAGACATCCTGAATTGCGCTCCAGGAAGTCTTCTGCCAAGGTTTCACCGGATATTTTATAAGCCTCATCAGAGCTTACTTCTTTAAAATTATGAACCGGTAAAACTTTGCTGCGGTTTGATTTATTGATAAACCCGGCAGTTCCCCAACGAGGCATATCATTACCGGTTCCCGGGTGCTGTTTTAATGCTTTCATCCAACGAGCTGTATATTTACGCCACTTCACTTCATCAGTCACAGGTATGGGAACGTTTCCATTGGCAACCAGGCCTTTTAGATTCTTACTGCCCATAACTGCACCGATCCCGCAGCGGCCTGCCGCCCGTTCTCCTGATACAGCACAGGCATAAAGGACCAAATTCTCTCCTGCCGGGCCAATTGCCAGCTTGCCATATTTTTTATCAAAGCGGTCCTGGAATTCTTCGGTATTTAAGCCCCACATATCGCTGGCATCTTTGATCAGGACTTTTTCATTGATAAGTTCTATATAAACCGGGTGAGGCGCCCTGCCTCTGATCACCAGACCATCAAATCCGGCACGGCGCAATCTGATGCCAAAAATTCCTCCGCAATTGGAAGAAGCAATTAATCCTGTCAAAGGGCTTTTGGTGCTGATATTGAAGCGGCTGCTGGAAGGTGCGCCGGTGCCGGTCAATGGCCCGGTATTGATAACCAGGATGTTTTCATCAGTAAGGGGGTTTATGTTGGAAGATAATTCGTCATAAAGAATTTTGGCAGCCAGTGCTTTGCCGCCAAGAAACATCGTATAGTCAGAACGACTGATAGGAAAGCTTTGGATTTTATTACTGCTGAGATCTATTTCCAAATAACGTGGTAAAATCATGCGGGTACCTCCATTGATTTTCCCGGGATACACATTAGCACAAATTCTACACGGGCAGTTTTTCATAAAGCTTACTTAAATATTATCAAGTATATTCGATAGAATATTAATTATTTATATCTAATACTAGAATATTTCCATTAACTACAATTTAACACCTCTTTCTTCGATTAGTAAAATTGTTTTTTCTTATTCTCCCTATAAGTCGGCACTTATCTTAGCAGCAATTAACGATTTTATCAGTGATAGGAAGAAAATATGTTAGCTATATCTAATGATTTTAATTTTTTAACCGGAAATTCGACGCATTTGTTCTTTAAAATTTATAGCCTTGGCTGTAAAATTTACTGCCCAATCCGGATTAGCAGGAGCATAAATATGCTGATAAACTGCAATTACATTATGATAAATTATTCCGTCCTTTTTGCCGTCAAATCCGTAACCCCGCTGCACCTCCATAATGCTGGTCAAAGAATTCGTATCAACATTGCAGATTTGCGAATGATGAAATTCGTGACCGCGGATCACTTCATTTTCCGGAAAAAGGTAATTGGAACGGATAACTTTCATTTTTGAATAACCATGTCCTTTCGGACGATTGTACATTTTTGTATCACAAGGAAGAGCCCCTACCATTTCATAAGACTGATCACCATTGAACAACTGCCTTGATAAATACATGAGGCCGCCGCACTCAGCATAGACCGGCAAGCCGGTATTGATCAAACGCCTCAGGTCAGAGCGCAGGCTGTAATTTTCCTGCAGCTCCTCAGCATAGATCTCAGGGAAGCCTCCTCCTATATACAGGGCATCAACTTCAGGTAATTTCTTGTCTAAAAGGCTGTCAACCATGACCAGTTCAGCTCCGCTGTCTCGTAAGGCTTCCAGGTTTTCCGGATAATAGAAACTGAAGACTTTATCTTTGATGACCCCTATACGCACCCGGGCAGGAACCGCAGCAGCCCTGTCCCGGTACTGAAGGGGCAGCCCGGGACTATTTTCTGCTATCCTGATCAAAGCATCCAAATCAATGTACTTGGCTGCTGCATCAGTCAGACAGGCTTTTAATTCTTCCAGGCCGTTTGCCTCCTGGGCAGTGACCAATCCTAAATGGCGGTCTGCAATCAGGATATTATTTTGTTTGGGCACTGCACCGATAACCGGTATTCCCGTATATTTTTCAATACTCTGGCGCAGTATGTTTTCATGGCGCGGGCGTGCAACCTTGTTTAAGATGACCCCGGCTATTGTTACCCCTGCTTCAAAATCCTGAAAACCTTTTACCAGGGCTGCGGCACTGCGTGTCATACGTGTGCTGTCTACTACCAGTATCACCGGTGCCTTAATAATGCGGGCAATGGCAGCAGTACTGTCGCTGCCTTCCACATCTACCCCGTCATATAAGCCCATGGCCCCTTCCACAATGGCCATATCAGCACCAGTACACGCAGAATCAAAAAGATCCTGAATATGGCCGGGTTCTGAGAAGAATAAATCCAGATTCCGACAGGGACGGCCTGCCATCCATGTTAACCATGAGGGGTCGATAAAATCAGGCCCTTTTTTAAATGGCTGTACTTTTATTCTCTTTTTGTCTTGTAAAGCACCGATCATACCTAAAGTGATGGTGGATTTACCAGATCTGCCATGAGGCGCAGCAACTACCAAACGCATTTTAAAGGCTCCTTCCCTGTAACTCTTGTTTTTTCTGACTAGAGCCGGGCCTGGCGCTTTGATCAAGCTTCTTAAGCAACACCTGCCAGAGCAATCAACTATTACACACAACCTGTGGGTTTTGGCAATCCTGCAATTTTACAGGCACCTTTCCCCGGGCCGCTGGGAAATAAAGTGTAGATCTCAGATTGTTTCTTTTTGGTATCCTTTAATAGTTTTCTGACCATTGGAGCTACACCGAATTCTGCATAATAACTGCGCAGATAATTAATTACTTCCCAATGTTCCGGTGTGAGTTCTACCTCTTCTGTGGCTGCCAATACATGGGCAACTTCTTCGTCCCAGTCCGCTGCATTATCCAGGAACCCATCTTCATCCAGCACTATCACACGGTCGCCAACTTTTAATTCAGCCATTTGAATTCCTCCTTTTATTTCTTAATATTATGCCTGCCCCTTTTCTCAAACAGGGCGGCGGCATGATTATCAATGTTCAGCATTCGGACTTTGTTCCCTGACTGCGATCACCACCTTGTAAAGAATGGTAAGTACAAAAAAACCGATGGCATATATACCTGCAATGATCATTACTTCAGTTAAAGAGGGTATGTATTCCGTAACCTTTCCGAAAGCATTAGGGACAAATCCTCCCAGAACCAGTCCGATTCCCTTGTCTAACCAGGACGCTATAAAAACTGCCGCCAGTGCAGCCACCAGGACTTTTTCATTACGGCGCATCCGGGGGATAAGCAGCAGCGTGATCCCCAGAATGGCTAAAACAGCAGCGGTCCACATAAAGGGAACCAGATTATTATATCCGTCAAGACCTGCAAAAAGATATTTTAAAGCTGCCATATGCCCGGGAATGTTGCTGTAAAAGGCAGTAAATACTTCCAGCAGGACAAAAAACACATTGGCGATCATGGCATAGGTGACAATTTTAGCCAGGGACTGGATTGCCTCAGCTGATGTCTTGAAAGAGGTTAATTTACGCAGAGTCAGACAAATGATGATCAGCAAGGCTGGTCCGGCAGCAAAAGCAGAAGACAAGAACCGTGCTGCCATAATTGCTGTTAACCAGTAATATCTCCCGGGAAGGCCGGCAAAAAGGAAAGCTGTTACCGTATGAATGCTGATGGCCCAGGGAATGGCAATATAGGTCAACACTTTCACCCATCCGGGAGCTGGGAATCCTTTTTTCTCTGTTCCCAAAACAGTCCAGCCGATGATGAAATTCAGCAGCAGGTAGCCCATTAACACCACCATATCCCAAAACATAACGGAACTGGGGGTGGGGTGTAAAACCAAATTGAGCATTCTCCCGGGCTGCCCCAAATCCACAAAAATAAAAAGCACACAAACGATAACCGCAGCAACCGCCAGAAATTCGCCTAAAATCACAACCGGTCCAAAAGCTTTATGGTCATGGAGATAGAAAGGAATCGCCACCATCACTGCCGAGGCTGCTACACCGACCATGAAAGTAAACTGAGAAATATATAGCCCCCAGGTTACATCCCGGCTCATACCGGTGACCCCCAGGCCATACTGAAACTGTTTAAGATAGGCAGCAAGCCCGATGAGAATAAGGATAATCAAAAAGCCAATCCAGGCATAATAACCCTTGCTTCCGGCTAACGCTTTCTCAAGCACCTGCGACCCCTCCTCTGATCACGTAATATATGCTGGGCCCGGTTCCCAATTCCACTTTGCGCCTGATGAAAAAATTCTCGTTCAATACTTTCCTCACTGTTGAATCAGGATCGTCCAAATCACCAAAGATAATTGCCCCCTTTGCAGCTTTCACGCAAACCGGTTCCTGGCCTTTGGCCAGACGTTCAACACAAAAATTACATTTTTCCACCACTCCTATGGTCCGGCTGGCTAATTCAGGATTTACTTCTTCTATAAAGAGCCTTGGATCTATAAAGTTAAAACTCCTGGCACCAAAGGGACAGGCTGCCATACAGAACCTGCAGCCTATACAACGGTGATAATCCATGGCAACGATCCCGTCTGCCCGTTTAAAGGTTGCCTTGGTGGGGCACACCCTGACACAAGGGGGATTTTCACAATGATTGCATAAAACCGGGAAATCCATCTTTTTTATTTTCTCGCTTAAATACTGGCTTTCCAGTTCCGCAAAGGTGTGCTCAAAATCTTCCTGCCAGATCCATTTGATTTCATGATCAGGATCATCGATCTTAGGGACATTATGAAATCTATGGCATGCTGCTGCCACCTGCTTAATATCATCCGGCTTCTGGAACCTGCTTACATCGATGACCATTGCCCAGTGTCCGGCCAGCTTTGCTTCACTGCTTTTTTTCATCACTGCCGCCTGGGCTTTTAAATGATTTGACCCTTTATAGACAGCTGCACCGCCCACACCCAAGGCTGCAATAGCTTTCAAGAAATCCCGTCTGTTCATTTTGCTGCACCGGCTCCTTTCCCTGCATCATGGCAATCCCAGCAATAAGGCTGGACTGCAGTATAAGTATGACAGGAATCACAAAACTGCTCTCGGTTGGAATGACACTGAAGACAGCTGTTTTCCAAACTCATTTCATAGGCATCTCCGGAACCGCTGATATAAACGGTATTTCCTTCCCTTACTGCCTGGTCCCGCCAGTCATCCAGCAGCTGCGGGTGTTCAGTACGCATAAACTCCACAGATTCTATGCAATGTTTATCATCCATCTGGTCAATCATCGGTGTATCAAGGCTAAGCTCCGGTATTTCATTTGCTCTGCCGATATTTAGTAAAAAGGGGGCCGTGATAATCAAGGCAAAAATAATAAGCCCGGTGATTATTTTCTTGCTGTTATACATCGCT
>JAAZFJ010000239.1 GCA_012511795.1 Syntrophomonadaceae bacterium | reverse complement strand
TTTACAATGGCAATTTCTTTTTCAAATCCCGGAGCATCTGCATTCTCAACTGCAAAAGCTTCAATTTCTGCCAACCAATCTGCAAATACGGAACCTTTGCCCATCATCCATTTACGGCCTACCAAGTCCATGGCTTGTATAAAATTTGTTCCTTCCCAGATGGAATAAATTTTTACATCCCTGCAAAGTTCGGCTACCGGATATTCCTCAGAATAGCCATTGCCGCCAAAAACTTGCATTGCTTCTGCGCAAAGTTCCCAAGCTTTGTCAGAGCAATATGCTTTGACCAGAGGAGTATTGACTTCCAATCTGGCTTTGGCACGTCTTTTTTCTTCCGGATCCCGAGAAAATTCAGCAATATCAAAATAGTAATAGGTCTTGAAAAGCAACGCCCGCATCGCTTCCACATGAGCTTTCATGTCCAGCAGCATTCTTTTTACATCTTCATGCTTGATGATTGGCAGCCTTTCAGATTTTGGATTACCAATGGGTCTGCCCTGAATACGTTCTGCAGCATAACTGGCAGCATTATGATAAGCTACTGCCGTTTCAGCAAGAGCAGCATGACCTGTTTCCATCCGCGCACCGTTCATCATCTGGAACATCTGGGCCATCCCTTCCCCTTTGCCTTCTGCATCGGGAGGGTTACCAAGTAAGTATCCATAACATTGATTTTCTTCCCCAAAAGCCATAACACATGTAGCAGAACCTTTTATACCCATTTTATGTTCGATTCCCACACAGTTCACATCATTGGGGCCGATAATATTGCCCTCATCATCTACTGCCATCTTAGGCACCACAAAAAGTGAAATACCTTTGGTTCCCGGTTTTGCTCCTTCCACACGAGCTAAAACCAGGTGGATAATGTTTTCGGTAATGTCCTGATCTCCGCCGGTAATAAAACATTTGGTTCCTTTAATTTTATATATACCTTCTTTTTCAGTTGGATATGCTTTGGTCAGCAGATCTCCAACATCTGTACCGGCATTTGGCTCTGTCAGGCACATAGTTCCCGCCCACTGACCGCTGTACATTTTATCTTTAAAAAGACTTTTTACTTTTTCGTCGCCAAATTTAGCCACCAGTCCTGCTGCACCGGATGTAGCCAATATGTAAGGCATGATTGCAGCATTGGCACCTGCCATATATTCGCCACAAGCACGGAATACAATATTAGGCAGCCTGCCTTCACATTCATGATCTTCATTGCTTCCGCCCCAGCCATTTTCATTAACAAACCAATAAGCATCTTTAAATGAGGGAGGAACTTCAACCATCCCTTGTTTAAACTGGGCCTGAATAGCTTCACCATCATCTCTGGTGGGAGCTACTACTTCTTTGGCAACTTTTAAAGCTGCTTCTAAAATACTGTCAATATCTTCTACGCTGTAATAATCCTTATAAGCATCGTAGGATAGAACCTTCTCCGTATCCAACCATTCTTTAAGAATAAACTTGTGATCTCTAGTTGAGAATAAAAAATTTGATGCCATTCATATTGCCTCCTTCACATACCTCGTTATTGCTGCTTTGTTTAATACAACCAGGATAGTCAAGCTTAGTCCCCATAACTGACTCTTGGCTATTGTCCAACATCACCCCCCTTAGGGAAAATTTCGCATAACGAATTTATTGATTTTAATTATACGAGTATTGAATTTCTTTTTAAACCCTGCTGAAAATAACGTAAAATTGTCACTAATCAAACAATTGAAGTTGGCTTTCTTTTTGCTAATCAAACTGTTTTTTACTCAGGGTGGCTGAATTTTTTTATTCTTTTCTTCTTTTGCCAAATGTTTTCTATGGTGACTGGTTATACAAAATAAAAGTTCTTCTTCATACTGTTTTTTAATTCCCCGCGTAAGTCGGGGTGAGCAATGGCTATCAATTCCAAAGCTCTTTCCTTGATACTTTTGTATCTCAGGTTGGCAATACCGTATTCGGTAATCACATACTGGGCATAGGTACGCGGCACTGTAACTGGTGTTCCAGCAGGCAATTCCGGCACTATGGAAGAGAGCAAACTGCCATCGGAGCGGCGGCGGGCTGAAGTCAAGAGAGTTATTCCCTTTCCGCCATCTGACCAATAAGAACCCATCATAAAGTCAAATTGACCGCCTGAGCCACTGATCATACGATGACCGATTCCTTCAGAAGCTATCTGGCCGCTCATATCTATCATCAGTGCCATATTCATAGTAACCATGTTAGGGTGTTTGGCAATAAAGACCGGGTCATTTGTATAATAAGCAGGGTGAATTTCACAGGCAGGATTTTCTGCTACAAATTCATACATCGACTTATCCCCCAGGCAGAAAGTTCCCATTGTTACACCCTGATGATATGGCTTCCGGGCATTAGTTACGATACCCTTTTCTACTAATTGGGGCAAGCCAATTGGATACATTTCAGTTACGACTCCCAGGTCGTATTTCCCTTCCAATCCAGCTACAACTGATTCCGTGATCCCGCCTATCCCCATTTGGATATTGTCTCCATTGTTGATAAGCTCCAGAACATACCCGGCAATATTTTTTTCCACATTAGTGGGCTCACCACGTTTGAACTCCGGTATAGGGCTGGAGTGTTCAATAAAATAATCAAATTCCGAAATATGCAGCCAATTATCGCCAAATACTACCGGCATCTGCTCATTGACTTCTCCAATTGCCACTCTCAACCGACCATGTTTTCTGCCCCTTTTTAAGACAGCCATACTGTAATCACTGGTAAGGCTTAAGTTTACATAACCATTCTTATCCGGCGGGGTTACCATTGTAATATAAATATCCGAACGTTCCGTACATTTTTGTCCGCCGTCAAAAACTGTACTCACCAAAAAGTCAGCCGTACGCTGTGCATAGCTTTCACGAATCGATGCGACTCCAAACGCCGGCACATAATTAATATGGCCATCGATCTGTTTCATAAATCCCGGATCATACAATTTGTTAGGACGCAGTTGGATACAATCCATAATTTTTACATCCCTTAGTTCTTCATGCCGATCTAAAATTGCTTCATATAATTCAGCAGAACAGCCTCCTACTCCAATCGCTATTGAGATAAAATCACCAGACTTCACCACTTGTGCTGCTTCTTTAAAAGAAACACTTTTTCGGCGATATTCTTCCTTCCATGATTGATACGACATTATTTCCCCTCCACAATCCGATATTTCTACAATAATTTCAATATATTTTAACTACGTATAATTGTCAACCGTAATATTTGGCCTATTAACCTTACATATTGGAATTTTTATTATTCATTAACAGGAAATTATATAGTTTTGTTGAATATAAGGCTTATAAATATCAGGGGGTGAATGAGTAATTTATTAGGGGAGAATCTTATGGAAAAATTTTGGGGAGGGGAAAAATTGTCAACTATGAACGAAATGAAAGTTTCAGGTCATGTACAGGAACTGGTTGCTAATCCAACGCCCTTAGGTCTGTTTGGACTGGCAATTGTAACTCTGGTAGCTTCATCAAATAAGCTGGGGATCACTGATGGTACTGCCTATATCATACCCTGGGCTATTTTCCTGGGTGCTACTGCTCAGTTTGTGGCAGGTCTTATGGATTATAAGCATAATAATACTTTTGGGGCCACTGCATTTTGTGCTTACGGCTTCTTCTGGTTCGGCATGGGAATGAGCTGGATGATCGCTACTGGCATAATCGGTGATGGTGTTGCATATGATCCGCGCCAGATGGGCTTTGCTTTCCTTGGCTATTTTATATTCACTATGTTTATGACTGTTGGGGCTATGGGAGCCAATAAAGTGTTATTTATTATTTTCTTCCTTATTGATTTGCTTTTCCTGGGACTTTTTATGAACACCTTAGGTTTAGGAGGAGAATTCTGGCATATGCTGGCTGCTTACTCTGAACTAGGTATTGCAATCGTATCTTTTTATGGTTCAGCGGCTACATTATTAAATACCCATTATGGCATAACGGTACTGCCCATAGGTAGTCCATTCGGCCCTTATGCCAAAGCTGCCGCAGCTGCCAAGCAGTCTGTTTCAGCATAGTTTTCAAAAAAGCAAAGATTATAACAAAAAAGCACAGCCGTGGCTGTGCTTTTTATTTTGTTTTTAATAACCTTTAAGTGCAGCTATTTGTTCTCTCAAGGCTTGATTTTCTTTTTCCAGATCTTTAATTCGCTGCTCGGGGGTAATAACTATAGACTGGCTTGCTGGCTGCCAGACTTTGTTGTAATAATCATTGATTATACTGTGACCATATGTATCACAGTTAGCAAAAGCTGTTTCAAAATCAGGATATTTATTTCTGTCATAACCCGGAACGGCCCATTTACCGCCCAAATCTTCCCAATTTACAGAATTTGCTCTGCTAATCAAGGCAAACCTTGGACTAAGTAAATCTTTGCCTGCGGGCAGCGGAGCTGTTGTGGCATAGGCATATAAATGCTGAATATGAGCTTCAACTCCTGTGGCAGGTGTGTCAAAAAAAGCTCCGTGTCTTCCTTCTTCAAACCAGACCCGGTCAGGATTTGCTCCTCTTAAATCTTCGTCGGCTGTGGCAGCTTTGCCAGTAGCACTAAGTCCACAATAATTATTTTGCTCTGGCTGTACCAAGCCACCATATTTCCACCAGCCGGTTTCCTTGGCTGCCTGGCAAAAAGCTATATCACCTCTTATACCATATTCTTTGCCAATCTTTATATATAAATCCGCCAATCTTGGAGCATTAGGATTATTCTTCCAAGCCAGACGCTGTAATTCATCACTGCTGACCATTGAATCTCCAAGTATAGATATGCTTTGATAATAGTCTTCTATAATGATTGGCGTAGTATCTCTTTCCTGCTTGCCGGTTATGATAACTCTTCTGCTTGTCCCGTCCCATTCTACATTCATACCCAGACTTTCACTTATTACCCTGATCGGTACCATGGTCCTATCATTTATGATGACAGGGTTGGTATCTGTTTTTATCTCTTTGCTGTTTATGTATATTTTGATGCTTTCTCCTGCATCCGCAACCTGTGGTAAGTAAAATAAGATCCCGGCAGCAAATAATGTGACCAACAACAGAACTGCAGCATTTCTTAGTTTAATGAACTTCACAAAAACACCTCCATTTATTCCCCTTATCAAACTATTCCTATTTTTACATATTAATACTACCTAACGCTCCTTTATAAATGTAATTTCCCCGTGCAGCCGTTTAAGAATAAAAAATATCTCAAATTTATATATGAAAGTTATGCATAAATCCTTGCAGTTTAAATGGGAAACTCTTATTATCACCAAATTATAACAAAAGATACGATCGTATTGCCTGTAATCAGCTTTTTTCGGCATAAAATATTATAAATTTTTGGAAACTTTAGCCATAAGAAGACACGTTATCCCATGCCTTATATTGTATTCTATTATTGCATTATCCTATTATATTTTACTCGTACGTTTTAGACAATGTTTGCAGGGGGGGCCTTATGTTGATTCAGCAATTAAAAAACTACTCATTTTTGTTTTTATTTATCGTATTAACAGGTTTTGCAGCAGGTTATTTCTATAGTTTGGGTAATTTTATTCCGTCCCATATTTTTCTTTTGTTATGTACTGTTTTCGCAGCGGTATTTATTTTAATAATCAAAGATAAAAATAAACCAATTATGGCCAATGAGAGTTTGACTCATAATCTTTTAGCAAAATTAAGTCATGAGTTTAGAACCCCTATGATTGGAATAATTGGAGCAGTAGAGCTGTTAGAGCGTGAAAATTTGACATCTGACCAATTAAATAATGTAGAAATTATAAAAAATTCAGGTAATACTTTATTAACCATTATTGATAACATTCTCGACATTAATAAATTGGAACTTGGCCAGGTTGAAATAAACCTAAAACCATCTTCCTTAAGAAAAATTATTCACACCGCAGCTATAGAAGCAGCATCTGCCTTAAAAGCCAAACAGCTTGAATTAAATATGGAGATAACAGATGATTTTAATGCTGTTGCACTGGTGGACGAGCTTAAATTGAAACAAATAATTTCCACCTTATTAATCAAGGCGATAGAGCTGGCCGAAAATGGCAATATACTTCTTAAAGCCTCTTTGAGCAAAAAACCCGGGACAGAAAATGAATTAGTTATCTCAATTTCTTTTAATAGTTCTTTTGATCAGTCACTTCCAAACAATCCGCTGGCAATTTTAAATAACTCCTCTCCTGCCAATGAGTTTACTGCCGGTTTAAGCCTATACTTCTGCAGACAGTTAACTCAACTTCTGGGCGGTCAATTATGTACAACTTCATATTCTGATCAAAGCTCAGTGTTCTATTTTAGTCTGCCTCTTAAACTTGTTGCCGACCAACAATGGAAAGAAACTGATGATGCTTCATCAAGCTTTGTTTCCTCCTTTCCCTTTTCAAGGTATAAAGTATTACTGGTTGAAGACAATAATTTTAACATAAAAATTTTGTCACAAATGCTATATAATTATGGTTTTGAAGTTACAATGGCCAGCAATGGTTTAGAGGGTCTGCAAAAGCTGCAGGAAGAAACTTTTGATGTGATATTGATGGATATGCAAATGCCTGTAATGGATGGTTATGAAGCCTCCAGAATAATAAGCAGTGATCCGAAATTCAATTCTATTCCTATTATTGCCGTTACCGCCAATGCTATGATCGGTGACCGGGAAAAATGTCTGGCCTGTGGCTGCACATCCTATCTGGCAAAACCATTCCAAAGCCAGGAATTGACACAGGAAATCGAAAAGGTTCTGAAAAACAAATTAGAGTATAAAAGGAATATTCTCCCAGAAAAAAGTCAGCAAAATTTGTTGCAGCAAGGAATTGCCTCTTTGGGTGAAACCATCGTTTATCTGCAGGATGCTTATAAAACATCGGACTGGGAGTCATTGATCAGCCACTGCCAAAGTATAAAAATTATTGCAGGAACTTTAGGTTATAAAGAAATACACCATTATGCTTCATTAATTGAGAGCGCAGTTAGGGAAAAAAGAATAAAAATAATCAAACCGGCCTTGACAGAATTAAAAACTTCCTATCAGACCATTATTGAAAATAAGACTCTGATTGATAAAGTTTATAGCAGTACCTAATCTCTATTGACAAAAGAATTATATGGAGTTATCATTTGTCGGAATATTCGGTTTTTATTGGAGGTTGTTTTTATGGCAAAATTCATCGTAACTGACAGCACCAGTGACCTGCCTGATTCTTACAAGCAGAAAAGCAACATCAGAATTGTTCCCCTAAATGTACACATCCATAATGAAGAATATAAGGACGGCGTAGATCTTAACAATCAGATCTACTATCAGAGACTTCGCAGTGAACCAATATCCCCCCTTACCTCACAGCCATCTTCCGGTGATTTTCTAGCGGTATTCAACAGTTTCGACCCTGGTGATGAAATACTGGTCATTCTTCTTTCATCATTTCTTTCCGGAACTACACAATCAGCATTGTTAGCCAGTGAAATAATCGGTCAGCAAAATCAGGATTTAAAAATAGAAATGATTGATTCACAATCTGCCGCCATCGGACTCGGTTTTCAAGTTATGCGGGCATATGAAATGATTGAAACTGGGAAATCTTTAACAGAGGTTAAGGCAGAATTACTGCGCATCCAAGATAAAAATAAAATATTTTTTGTGGTGGATAATCTTGAATACCTGTTTCGAGGTGGCAGGATCAGCAGCCTCAGCAAACAAATCGGCAACATTTTACAGCTTAAACCCATACTGACACTTAACGAAGGAAAAATTGAAGTCCTCGATAAAGTCAGAACCAAACCGAAAGCTATCAGTCGTATCTTGGCGGAAGTAAAACAAGATTTAGCACATATTGAGAATCTGGCCGTTATTCATATCGATAATGTAAAGGAAGCCGAGCAGCTTGCTGAAGAAGTATGTAGTTTTTACAGAGGGCCCATCCAAATAACTGAATCTGGACCTGTAATAGGAACACATACCGGGCCTGACACATTAGGCCTGGCTTATTATTAAAATCTACATTTTCATCTAATATTATATCCCCCGGCTAAAAGCAAATATTTATTACCAGATCGCCGAGGATATATTATATAAATTATGATAAACCAAGCAGTACAGAAAATTTGCATCTAGTGCCTTTAAAGCTTAGAAAGATTTTTTTACCAAGGAAAGTATACGCAAAAACCTATCTAAATTCGCACCATTCTAACTATTTTTTAGCCATTGAATCGTTTTAGGTTCACAGTCTTATAATTTTTATGACATTTTTTAATTTTTAAGAGTTTTATTATTTTGCGAATTGACTTAAATTAATTCCTGTCATATAATTCACATAAAGATTGTTAAACATTTCACAATACAAGCCAAAGGGGTGACTATTGTAGTAGTAAATCTGTTTGCTCCGTTTACACTATAATTTTATAAGAATTGACTTGAATCCATTCTATGGATTATTATTTCGCCAATACTTGTTAATTATTTCACAATATAAGCTTAAGGGGTGATTATTAATGAACACTGCAATAAAAATCAACTACTATACGAAAGCTGCCTATGAATTAGCAAACTCTCATCCTTGTCCAAGATCTGCAAGCGACGTGTATTCCCTCGGTGTAAGTTTTCAATACTGCATCAGAGCCAAATACAATGAAATCGATAGTCTTAAGCGGGATATTGACAAGACCTGCCTGGCCGATTTGGCAGCTAAACAGCTGGCAATTAAAACAGGAATCGAAAAGCAAGCAAAATACAATTTGAATATGCTTCTGCAGAAGTTTTATGATGACGGCGGACCGATTATGGAAGACCTGGTGACGGAGGAAATGGCTAAGAATATTCAGCCCTTCTTTAATAGGATTACGATCAACTTTCTAAAATCACTGGATGAAACCGTTAACCAGACTGCTATTGGCAATCTTAGCGTAAGGGAAATGGACGCCGAAATCAATCATCAAATTATAGAACTATACAGTACCTTGGGAAGAATGTTCCAAGTTACAGAAGTTAAAAATGCTTTCACCGATTTGATAAAAATCAGACAAAAATAGTTTTCTTCGCAGCCTTATTCAGAGAATAATTGTTAAAGTTTTATAACGATATATTCTTAAAAATTGATTCCGTAAAATCATTTTTGAAAGGACGAAATGCTTATGTGTAATTGTGGTGATTATATTCAGGATATGCGCTATGTGGCACTTGAAAAAATGTTGGACAAATACCGTCATACTACTGGCAAAATTATTCCGGTTTTGCAGAAAACTCAGGAAATCTTTAAATACATCCCTGAAGAAGCAATAAAAATAATAGCTGAAGAGCTTAAAATTCCTTCCAGCGAAATATATGGAGTGGCTACATTTTACGGACAATTTCATTTACAAGTTCGTGGTAAAAACATTATCCGGGTATGCACAGGAACTGCTTGTCATGTTCAAGGTGGTGGCAAGCTTTTGGAATCCATTACCAAAACCTTAGGTTTATCAGGCGGAACAATGACAACCAATGATTTAATGTTTACACTTGAACCTGTAGCCTGCCTGGGCGCTTGCGGTATGGCCCCGGTAATGATGATCAATGAGGATACTTATGGAAGAATTTCCCCCGAAGAGGTTCCGGAAATAATTTCACGTTATATGGAAAAGGATGGCATAGAAAAATGCATAGCTTAAAGGAAATGCGAAAACAGTTTCAAAGTGCATTCAATGAATCAAAAAACCGGGCAAAGATCGTAATCGGCCTGGGAACATGCGGAATTGCTGCCGGTGGTGAAGGGATTTGGACCGCTGTGAATAATTACATCCAGTCACAGGGGCTTGAAATTGATATGATGTCCACTGGATGCATCGGCATGTGTTATGCAGAACCTCTTATGGAAGTCCATATGCCCGGCGAACCACGATTTATATATGGCAATATAAAAGCAGAAGCTGCAGTTGCTATTCTGGCGAAGCATCTCAATGAAGGAAAACCATCTCCGGAGTACATTCTGGCTCAGGACCCCAGAGGTTATGAGGCAGCAGCGAATATTGTAAAGCTAAATGATACAGCTTTCTTTAATGTGCAAGTTAAAAATGTTTTAGGTCGGTGCGGCATTATTGACCCGGATCAAATCGGACACTATATATCTCTAAATGGATATGAAGCATTGGAGAAAGTTTTAACTGAAATGACTCAAACCCAGGTTATACAGGAAATCAGCAAATCAGGTTTAAGAGGCCGGGGTGGAGGTGGCTTTCCCACTGGTCGCAAATGGGAAGCTGCTTATAATACTCCTGGCAGCAAGAAATATGTAGTGTGTAATGCAGATGAAGGAGACCCAGGTGCTTTCATGGATCGTAGTATCCTGGAAGGGGATCCGCATTCATTATTGGAAGGTATGTCTATCTGTGGATATGCCATTGGGGCTGATGAAGGTTATATATACATCCGGGCTGAGTACCCGCTGGCCATAAAGCGGCTGAAAAAAGCCATTGACGATGCTGAGGCTATGGGCATTCTCGGCCACAATATCCTGGGCAGCGGATTTAATTTCAAAATACACATTTCTGCTGGGGCCGGTGCATTCGTTTGCGGCGAGGAAACAGCACTAATGCATTCTATTGAAGGTAAACGCGGCATGCCCAGAGTACGTCCTCCTTACCCAGCTCAATCAGGATTATGGGGCAAACCTACAAACATTAATAATGTAGAAACATATGCCAATGTTGCCTGTATTATTCGTCAGGGAGCGGAATGGTTCGCAAATATGGGCACCAATAACAGCAAAGGCACCAAGGTTTTTGCGCTAACTGGTAAAATTAATCGGACTGGTCTGGCGGAAGTCCCTATCGGCATTTCTCTGAGAGATATTGTTTTCAATATCGGGGGGGGAGTCCAAAACCACAAACGCTATAAGGCAGTTCAAATAGGCGGGCCCTCGGGGGGATGTATTCCAGAAAACCTCCTTGATACACCAGTTGATTACGATTCACTTTTGGCATTGGGTGCCATGATGGGCTCAGGCGGATTGGTGGTCATGGATGAAGATACCTGTATGGTTGACGTGGCTAGATATTTTCTGCATTTTACTCAGGAAGAATCCTGCGGTAAATGCGCTCCCTGCCGTGAAGGCACTATGCGCATGTTACAGATTTTGGAGAAGATCTGCAACGGAAAAGGCAGCCCTGAAGATCTTGACACTCTGGAAAACTTATGCCGGGTGGTTCAGTCTACATCTCTCTGTGGCCTGGGCCAATCTGCGCCCAACCCGGTTCTGGCAACGTTGCGTTATTTTCGTACTGAATATGAAGCTCATATTTTTGATAAAAAATGTCCCGCTGGAGTATGTGTTGATCTATTGGATATTAAGATCGATGCAGCAAAGTGTAAAGGTTGTATGCTTTGCATTGATGCTTGTCCTGTTGGCGCAATTAGCGGTGAGCGCAAAAAGCCTCATATTATAGATTCAGAAAAGTGCATCAAATGCCAGGCTTGCATTCTGAAATGTAAATTCGGTGCCATTTCTAAGAGCTGATGCAACTATATTAAGGAGTGAAAGAAATGTCTGAGACAACTGTCATGATAAATGGCATTAAAATAAGCGTACCTGCAGGTACTTCCATATTGCATGCAGCCCAAAAAGCAGGGTTTAAAATCCCTACCCTTTGCTACCACCCTGATCAGGAAATCAAAGCTAACTGCAGGATTTGTGTTGTTGAAGTGGAGGGGCAAAAAAACCTAATGCCGTCCTGTGCCACCGCAGTGAGTGAAGGCATGGTAATTAAGACTACCACTGCAAGGGTTCTTGAAGCTAGACGTACGATCCTTGAGCTGATGATGGCTCATCATCCGCAGGATTGTTTGCAGTGTGTCCGCAACGGCAGCTGCGAACTACAGGAATTAGCTGGGGAATACGATGTGCGATACAATCGTTTTCCACAAGAAGACGCGCATTTGCCCCTGGATTATTCCACTCCTTCAATTGTAAGGGATCCAAATAAGTGCATCCTCTGCGGCCGCTGTATTGAGCTTTGTACATCAAAACAAACCGTCAACGCTCTGGGGCTGGCCCATCGCGGATTTGATACCCAGGTAGTTCCTTCTATCGGTCAGGAACTGTTTGAAAGTCCCTGTGTCATGTGTGGTCAATGCATACATGCCTGTCCAGTAGGGGCAATCGATGGACGTGAACAAATCAGCGAGTTTTTAGCGGCAGCATCTGATCCAAATAAAGTTATAGTTACCCAGATAGCACCCGCAGTTCGATTGGCAGTAGCGGAGGCTTTTGGCAGCGAAAGCGGCCAATTGAGTATGGAGCAGCTGGTGGGCGCACTTAGAATGATTGGCTTTGATCATGTTCTACACACTAATTTTGCAGCTGACTTGACAATTATGGAAGAGGGATATGAACTGCTGGAGCGAATAAGTAATGGCGGAACCCTGCCGATGTTTACTTCCTGTTGCCCGGCATGGGTACGTTTTGCTGAAGTATTCTATCCAGACTTCTTGGAGCATCTCTCAACCTGCAAGTCTCCCCAACAGATGTTTGGAGCCTTAGTGAAAACCTACTGGGCGGAAAAAATGGGTATCAGTCCAGTTAAGATCTTTTCGGTTTCGATTATGCCGTGTACCGCCAAAAAGTATGAAGCAGTAAGACCGGAAATGGGTGACAGCGGGTATTCGGATGTAGATATGGTGCTTACTACCAAAGAAATCATACGCTTATTCCAAATGACCGGAGTGAATCCTTTAAAGCTTGATGCTGCTGAATTTGACCCATGGATGGGTGAATATACCGGTTCGGGTGTATTGTTTGGTGCCAGCGGCGGTGTCATGGAAGCAGCGTTACGAACTGTTTACGAAGAAATGACAGGCCGGTCCCTGGTAAAACTAGAATTTAATGAAGTAAGAGGTATGGAGGGCCTGAAAGAAGCAGCTTTGGATTGGGATGGAACCATTGTAAGAGTGGCTGTAGCCCATACCTTGAGCAATGCGAGAGTGCTTATGGATCAGGTAGCCGCAGGGAAATCCCCCTACCAATTTATAGAAGTAATGGCGTGTCCAGGCGGTTGCATTGGCGGCGGCGGTCAACCCCTAACACGTACCAACGAACAAAGGGCTAAACGCATGGAGGCCATCTATGATGAAGATCGCAGCAGGGCAGTTAGAAAATCCCACGATAATCGTGAAATAAAAATCCTTTACAACGATTATTTGCATGAAATACTAGGGCACAAATCACATGAATTGCTGCACACAAAATATACTATCAAGCGCAAGAACATCTAGGTTTGTATAGAATACCCCCGGAGATTTATTTCTTCCGGGGGCTTTTACTATAAATTACAATTCTTGACGATCTGGGTTATCTGTTCTGCTTTATTCATGGTATATAAATGGATTCCTACTACTTTGCTGTCCCGCAGATCTTCAATTTGCTGTGATGCATATTCAATACCTGCCTTTTCCATGTCAGCCTGGTTTTTCTCATACTTGTTAACAATGTTTAAGAGTTTTGCCGGAATTGATGCCCCACACATGGAAATAATGTGTTTGATTTGATTTGCATTTAAGATAGGCATTATCCCAGGTATAACCGGACATTTGATCCCGCTTTTCTCAGCCTTTTCACAGAAATCATAAAAGATTCGGTTATCAAAAAACAGTTGGGTGATCAGGAAATCAACCCCCGCATCTACCTTTTGCTTTAAATAAGTAATATCTTCACTTAGCCGACGGCAATCAGGATGTCCTTCCGGATGTGCCGCTGCAGCAATTCCGAAATCATCAGATTGCCGAATTTGCTGGATCAATTGATAAGCATACTGGTAATCCTGGGTACTAAAATCGAAATCAACAGCTTGATCCGGAATATCTCCCCGCAGTGCCATGATATTCTGTATTCCTTCTCGCTTCAATTCAGCGAGAATTCCTTGGATTTCCCCTCTGTTGTGATTAACACAGGTAAGATGCGCCTGGGGCTCGATCCCATATTCTTTTTTAATACGGGCTGCAATTTCCACCGTTCTCTCCCGGGTACTGCCCGCAGCCCCGTAAGTAACACTTATATACTCTGGTTTAAGTTCGATCAGCTTATCCAAGGTTGTAAAAATCGATTCTAACGGAAAATTGTTCTTGGGCGGAAAGATTTCCAGTGATAAAACCGGTCTTTTTGACTTATAAAGTTCAATGATTTTCATATAATTCTCCCCCCTCGACCCCTTTTACCTAATAAGCACTTTTTTATCAAACCGGTGGACCTATATTACATATTATTTATCAAGGCATCTGCAAATTCCGATGTTTTTACTTCCTGGGCATGATCCATAAGGCGTGCAAAATCATAAGTTACGATCTTCTGGGCAATGGTTTTTTGCATTGCTTCTATAATCAATGCTGCTGCTTCATTCCAGCCCAAATGCCTCAACATCATTTCTCCGGATAAAATAACTGAAGAAGGATTTACCTTATCCAGTCCTGCGTATTTAGGTGCAGTGCCGTGAGTTGCTTCGAATATAGCATGACCTGTAATATAATTGATATTGGCGCCTGGGGCTATGCCTATGCCGCCAATTTGTGCTGCCAGTGCATCTGATAAATAATCGCCATTAAGATTCAGTGTTGCGATTACATCAAACTCTGCCGGTCTGGTCAGGATTTGCTGCAAAAACATGTCAGCAATGGCATCCTTGATAATGATTTTTCCCTGTTCTTCAGCCAGCTTCTGTGCCTCATCTGCTGCTTTGCTTCCTTGTTGCTCTTTGATTCTATCATATTGATCCCAGGTGAAAACATACTGTCCAAATTCTTCTTCGGCTAAATCATAACCCCACTGTTTAAATGCTCCCTCGGTGTACTTCATAATATTGCCTTTATGAACCAGGGTAACGCTTTTGCGTCCATTCTTAATGGCATAGTTGATAGCTGCTCTGATTAACCTTTTGCTGCCTTCTTCAGAAACGGGTTTTATTCCAATTCCTGATGTAAGAGGAAATCTTATTTTAGTTACACCCAGTTCAGTCTGGAGATATTTTATTAACTTTTTAGCTTCTTCCGAGTCAAAGGGGTATTCGATACCAGCATATATATCCTCAGTATTTTCGCGGAATATTACCATGTCGGTATCTTCTGGACGTTTAACCGGTGAAGGCACTCCCTTAAAATATTGAACCGGGCGCAGACAAGCATATAAATCAAGCTTCTGACGTAAAGCTACATTTAAAGAAGTGATTCCTCCGCCAACTGGAGTAGTCAATGGTCCCTTGATGGCAATGATATATTCGCGAACCGCTTCAACGGTCTCCTCCGGCAACCAGCTGCCAGTCTGATCATAAGCTTTTTCCCCAGCCAGAACTTCTTTCCATACTATTTTTTTGCTTCCCTTATATGCCTTATTCACTGCAGCATCCAGTACCCTTGAAGCTGCTGCCCAAATATCCGGACCTGTTCCGTCACCTTCAATAAAAGGAATTATTGGTTCATTGGGAACATGTAATACTCCATTATTTACAATAATTTTTTCACCTGGCATGATATACCTCCTGCTCTACTTTAAAATTTATTAAAAAAGTCACGGGACTTAAAATCCCGTGCTGGTTTTCCGTGCGGATTCCACAAGGTTTCCCCTTTTATCTTAATCAAAATTAAAAGTGCCATGCTTTTTAAAATGTTCTACTAATCCGCCTTCCGTTAGGATCTTCAGCATCACCGGAGGCAGAGGTGCGATAGAAATTACTTTTCCAGTGGTCTTATTGAACAATGTTCCTTCATCAAGATTGATTTCCAGTTCATCCCCGGCATTTATTTGATCGGTATCACATTCGATCAAAGGCAAGCCTGTATTTATACAGTTCCGATAAAAAATTCGGGCAAATGATTTTGCCACCACTGCTCCGATATTGGCATTGATAATAGCCAGTGGTGCTTGTTCCCGGGATGAGCCACAGCCAAAATTGGTGCCTGCTACAATAAAATCACCTGCATTCACTTTGGAATAAAAATCAGGATCTAAATCCTCCATCACATATTTAGCAAGCTCTTTCATATCCAAGGTTTTAAACTTATGCCGTCCAGATATGATATAATCTGTATTTACATCATTGCCAAACTTATGGCATTTTCCTGTTAATTTCATTTTCCGGGTCTCCTCTCTAAACTTTATAACTGAGCGCTATATCTAAACTAAAAACTGTCTGGGATCAGTAATCTGTCCAGTTAATACTGAAGCCGCTACTGTTGCTGGCGACCCTAAATATATAAAGGCTTTATTGTTGCCCATTCTGCCTTTGAAATTACGGTTGGCCGTGGATATAACATTTTCTCCGTCAGAAGGTACTCCATTATGAGTGCCGACACAAGGTCCGCAACCCGGTGTAACAATAGCTGCTCCTGCCTCCATGAATATTTCCATCAAGCCTTCCCGCATAGCTTGCAGCATGATTTGGCGCGAAGAAGCAGCTACAATCAACCTGGTATCCTTATTTATCCTGCGCCCTTTTAATATTCTGGCTGCTATGCGCAAATCTTCCATTCGTCCATTGGTACAAGTGCCAATGACTCCCTGATGTATGGGGACATCCCCAATTTTGCTTATACCTGTAACATTATCTACGGTATGGGGTTGAGCGATCTGCGGTTCTAAAGATGATACATCATACTCTTTAATTTTGGCATAAACTGCGTCTGTATCAGCAGAAACGGGAGTAAAATCCTTTTTACTATGTTCTCTGACCCAGGCAATTGTCTTATCATCAGCTTCCATCAAACCGCATTTAGCTCCCATCTCGATGGCCATGTTGCTGATGGTAAAACGGGCTTCTACTGACAGGTCATTGATGGCTTCTCCGGTATATTCTGCAGCCATATAAGTTGCCCCATCAGCAGTTACATCACCAATTAAATAAAGGATCAGATCCTTGGAGAAGACTCCTTCTCCAAGCTTGCCATTAATGATGAATTTAAAAGTTTCGGGCACCTTAAACCACAGTTTACCTGATATGATACCTGCTGCCAGATCAGTGGAACCAACTCCCGTTGACAGGGCATTGATAGCACCATAGGTACAGGTATGAGAATCTGCACCAATAACCAGGTCTCCGGGCACTACATGTCCCTGCTCAGGAACCAGTTGATGACACACACCATCACCAATATCGTAGAAATTAATCTTCTGTTGCTGTGCAAATACTCTCATTTGCCGGTGCAGTTCAGATACTCCCTGTAATGGACTGGGAGAGCTATGATCTATGACCATGGCAATACGCTCAGGATCAAAAACTCTCTTTGCCTGCATATTTTCAAATGCTTTAATTGCTAAGGGAGATGTCCCATCTTGTCCCATAACAAAATCCAGGTCAGCGATAACGATATCATTGGCTTTTACATCCTGCCCGCTTTTGTTGGAAAGTATTTTTTCCGCGATTGTCTTTCCCAATTTTATTCTCTCTCCTTCAAGTAATCTTCATATATATACATAAGTTCTTTGTCAAAAAGTGATCTCTTAAGGCTTACTGATAACTCCCTGACTTTATCCAATATTGCTTTAGCTACTTCATTATCAAGTTCAATTCCATATTCTTTAGTAAACTTAGACCTGATTGCTGCTGAACCCGAATGCTTGCCAATGACGATCTGCCTTTCCAATCCAACTTCCTCAGGGGTAAAAACTTCGTAAGTAAGCGGATTTTTCAGTACCCCGTCACCATGTATGCCTGATTCATGTGCAAAGATGTTATCGCCGACAATCGGTTTGCTAACTGACAAAGGCCGGCCTGAAGCCTGGGCTACATATAAAGCGATTTCCCGGAAAAGCTTAGTGTCATATTTAACATCCAATTGCATCAGATGCTTGATACCCATGATTACTTCCTGCAGACAGGCATTCCCAGCCCTTTCACCCAAACCATTAACAGTAACTCCAACATAATCAGCTCCGGCAAAGATTCCTGCCAAAGCATTGGCTGTGGCCATTCCAAAATCATTGTGGGTATGCATTTCGATATTGATTCCTACCGCATCAATGATGGTTTTAACATAGCGGTAGGCAGAAAGGGGATTTAACGTGCCTACCGTGTCACAAAAGCGAAGTCTGTCTGCCCCTGCACGCTTACCGATCATGGCAAACTCAGTTAAAAACTGAATCTCTGAACGTGAGGCATCTTCAGCATTAACTGAAACATAAAGCCCGTTATCCTTGGCAAACTTAACTGCATCGGCCATCCTTTTTAATACATCTTCCCGGGTGGTCTGCAATTTATGTTCTATGTGTATATCTGATGTTGATATAGATATGGCAACTGCATCCACTCCACATTCGATAGATTCTTTTATATCAGCAATGACAGCACGATTCCACGCCATAATACTAGGCCTCAAGCCCATCCGTACGATCTGCTTAATACTTTCTTTTTCCGAACCACCCATAACAGGTATTCCTACCTCAATCTGATCAACGCCTATGTCACTTAATAATTTTGCAATTCTTATTTTTTCAGCACTGGCAAATACAACGCCTGCTGTTTGTTCTCCATCACGTAAAGTGGTATCTACAATATTAATTTTGGCTCCCGGTCGCTTGAACCATTCGAATTCATTCATTATATCAAAAGACATTTTTCATCACTCCTTGCTTAAAAAATCACTCAAAACTTTGTTAACTGCTCCAGGATTGGCCTGGCCTTTGGTAGCTTTCATAACCTGCCCTACGAAAAAACCTTTGGCTTTTTCCTTGCCGTTTTTGTAATCCTCCACCACTCCGGGATTCTGTTCAACAATCTCTTGAATGATCTTTCTTAGCGTATCTTCATCAGAGATTTGTATCATACCCTGTTCTTTAACAATATGCCCTGCTGATTTGCCTGTTTTAAACATTTCTTCAAAAACACTTTTTGCCATTTTCCCGCTTATGGTCCCGTCATTGATGAGTTTAAGCATATCTGCAAGCATTTCGGGTTTGATATGGCATTGTTCTATTTCCTGGCTGTTTTGATTAAGCAGGCGGCTTAATTCGCCCATCATCCAATTGGAAACTGTTTTAGCATCTGGATAGAGTGCTACACATTGGTCAAAAAATTTCAGGTTATAGGGTGATACTGTAATCAAAGCTGCATCATATTCCGGAAGACCATATTTTCCCATCAATCTTTCCTGGGCTTTGTCCGGCATCTCCGGCATAGTCTGCCTTATGCTATCGATCCATTCCTGATCAATCTTTATTGGCGGCAGATCAGGGTCAGGATAGTACCTATAATCATGGGCTTCTTCTTTAGTACGCATGGAACGGGTAATACTCTTTTCTTCATCCCAGGTACGGGTTTCCTGTATTAATGGTTCCCCGTCTTCAATGGCTTCCATTTGCCTTTTTGCTTCATACTCGATAGCCTTTTCCAATGCCTTGAAAGAATTAAGGTTTTTAATTTCTACACGTACACCAAGATTTTTATCTCCCAAAGGGCGAACAGAGACATTGGCATCACAGCGTATGGAGCCTTCTTCCATTTTGGCGTCTGAAACCTGTGCAAAGAGCAGCATAGAACGTAATTTTTCCAGATAAGCCCTGGCTTCCTGAGAGCTCCTCAAATCCGGTTCAGATACGATTTCAAGTAATGGCACTCCGGTACGGTTTAAATCCACCAGTGAGTATGAGGTAGTCATTATCGTACCTTCATGTACAAGTTTGCCCGCATCTTCCTCCATATGGGCCCGGGTAATCCTTATTCTCTTTTTCGTCCCTTCTACATTGATATCCAGATAACCATCGGTACAGATCGGCAGGTAGAACTGTGAGATCTGGTAAGCATTTGGTAAATCAGGATAAAAGTAATTTTTACGGTCGAATTTGCAATAGGGAGCTATTTCTGCATTTATAGCCAAACCGCTTTTTATAGCATATTCCACTACTTTTTTATTCAGTACTGGCAGCATGCCAGGAAATCCGGAGCAGATCGGACATACTTGTGAATTCGGTTCCGCCCCAAAAGCGGTTTTACAGGAACAAAATATTTTAGTATCCGTTTTTAGCTCTACATGAACTTCAAGACCTACCACAGTTTCAAATTCTGTACTCATTATTTCACCCCCAGAGCCGGTTTCAGCTGATGATAATCAGTTGCCTGTTCAAAAGCATAAGCAGCTTTTAATAAAGTAGTTTCATCAAATGGTTTGGCGATTATTTGCATGCCTACCGGCAGTCCGTCAGCAAATCCGCAGGGAATTGACATGCCCGGCAATCCAGCCATATTGATTGGTACAGTTAAAATATCATTCATGTAGCCGGTAAGAATGTCTTCTGTATTTGCTCCTATCTTAAAGGCAGTAGTTGGAGTTGTAGGTGCAATAATTACATCAAATCCATTAAATACTTTATTAAAGTCATCACTGATAAGCCTTCTGACTTTCAATGCTTTTAGGTAATATGCATCATAGGACCCTGAACTCAAAGCATAAGTGCCCAGCATGATCCTTCTTTTCACTTCAGGTCCAAAGCCTTGCTGACGAGAATTTGAATACAAATCAGTTACATTGTCAGCAGTCAGATCCCGTAAACCATAGCGAATTCCATCAAATTTTGACATATTCGAACTGGCTTCCGCTGGTCCGATGATATAATACGCAGGAAGGGCGTACTCACTGTGAGGTAATGAGACTTCCTCAATATGGGCCCCAAGTTCTTCATATTTTAATAAGGCTTTCTTTAAAAGTTCGATGATTTTTGAATCTACGCCCTGCTGGAAATATTCCTTGGGATATGCTATTTTCAGCCCTTTTATACTGCCGTTGAGTGCAGTTGTATAATCTGGGACCGTGGTATTTACACTGGTGGATTCCATTGGGTCATAACCGGCGATCATATTCATAACCAAAGCGGCATCATATACATCTTTGCTGATGACTCCTACCTGGTCAAGTGAAGAAGCATAGGCAACAACACCCCAGCGTGGAACCCTTCCGTAGGTAGGTTTAAGTCCCACTACTCCGCAATACGCAGCCGGCTGTCTGATTGATCCTCCGGTGTCTGAGCCCAGAGCAAAGGGAATTTCATCTGCGGCAACGGCAGCTGCAGAACCCCCTGAGGAACCGCCGGATACCCGTTCCAGATCCCAGGGATTATGGGTTGGGAAAAATGCTGAACTTTCAGTAGAGGAGCCCATGGCAAATTCATCCATATTTAGCTTGCCCACTAAAATGCCGCCTTCAGAATACAGTTTTTTCACCACTGCTGCATCATATGCTGGCACAAAATTTTCCAGCATTTTTGAAGCACAGGTAGTTCTGACTCCTTTGGTACAAATGTTATCTTTCAGAGCAAATGGCAAGCCTGCCATCTGACCTTTCCAGGGAGTCTGATCGAATTCTCTGGCTCTTAAGGAAGATGTTTCTTTATTCAGTGTTATAAAAGCATTTATTCTTTCATCTACCGCTTTTATTTGTTTAAGGATCGCATTCATTATTTCCTGCGAGCTTATTTTCTTTGCAGTCAGATCTTTTTTCAACTGGTGCAAAGTTAACTCATGAAGTTCCACTTAAGCCACCCTCTCTATAAAATCTTGGGAACTTTGAAATATCCGTCCTGAAATACAGGGGCATTAGCAAACAATTCATTCCGGTCCGGACTTTCAATTATTTCATCCTCGCGAAAAACATTGTAAATAGGCAAAATATGATATAAAGGATCCACGTCCTCAGTGTTTATTTCATTTAATTTCTCTGCATACTGGAGAACTGCGCTCAACTGTCCTGCAAACTCCTTCTTCTCCTCTTCGGTAATATTTATCCTGGCTAACATTGCAATATGTTCTACTTCTTGTAAAGAAATAACCATCACCATACCTCCTAACTCTGCACCATTTATGTTCAATATTATAGCAAAAACATACTCTATAAACTAATTATTTACCATGTATACATTATGTCCACTTATGTTACATAACACTTAAAATATTGCAATTATAGCCATGATGATCGGCACAAATAAAATTCCCGGCAAAAGATTTGCTACCCTAATACGGGTCACCCCAAGAATATTCAACCCCAGGCCGGTTATCAATATTCCGCCTAAAGAAGTTATATTATTAAGTATCGGGTCAGTCAAAATTGGCTCGATCACTCCTGCCGCCAGACTTATAGAACCCTGGTACAGCAAAACGGGAATGGCTGAAAATATCACTCCTATACCCATACTTGCGGTAAATAAAATAGAAAAAATAGCATCCAGTATTGATTTGATCAGTAAAATATGGTAGTTGCCATACAGGCCGTCTTCCAGAGAACCAACAACAGCCATGGCCCCAACACAAAATAACAGGGTGGCTGATACAAATCCTTTGGCAAAGCTGCTTTTCCCATTGCCAAATCGCTGTTGCAGACGGTTGCCCGCCGCTTCCAGCCGCCCATCCCAATCACGCCATTCACCAAAAATGGCTCCCAAGGCCAGGCATATCCCAATAACAGCGTAATTTTCTGCCTTGAAACCATATTGAACCCCTAAAACGATGATCAATATACCTAAAGCATCCTGCAAACTGCGGTTCATCTTTTCGGGAATTCCACGGCGCAGGAGTAAGCCTAAAAGACCTGCCAGAATGATTGCACCAGCATTGATCAATGTACCAAGCAAAAAAATCACCTTTCTCGAGTAAATGTATAATATAACTTTTATGATATAGCAGAAAAGAGCAATTCAGTCAAAAGCAAAAACACTCTTATGCAATAACTAATGCAAAACAAGAGTGTTCATCAATTACTTTAGCTGACTAGTCTTTAATTAGATCAAGGAACTGTTCCTCATCCAAGATTTTTATTCCCATGGAAACAGCTTTATTATATTTACTGCCAGGTTCAAAACCGGCAATCACATAATCAGTTTTCTTGCTGACAGAATTTGTGATTTGTCCGCCTAAAGCTTCGATCTTTTCCCCTGCTTCTCTTCTGGTCATACTGTTTAGCGTACCCGTCAAAACAAAGGTCATTCCCTGCAGGGGGCCTTCTTTTTTGCTGATTTCGTTTTCCCTGGTATTAACCCCGGCATTTTGCAAATTTTTGATCATTTCCAGATTCCGCGGTTCAGCAAAATAAGCAATAGTGCTTTCCGCTATTTTTTCACCTATTTCAGGAATGGACATTATTTCCTCTGGCCTGGCCATTATAAAATCTTCGATTCGGGGAAATTTTTCTGTTAAGAGACGAGCGGTTTTAGCGCCAATATGCCTGATCCCCAAGGCAGTAATCAGTCTGTGCAGCGGCTTTGTTTTACTTTCTTCAATAGCTTTGATAAGATTGCCGGCTGATTTCTCTCCCAGACGTTCCAGGACAGCTAATTCGCTTGTTTTCAAGTTATATAAATCATCAATTTTGGATACCATTCCATGTTTGAGCAGCTGATCTATTACAGCCGGGCCTAAACCTTCAATATCCATAGCTGTACGAGAGGCAAAAAATATAAGACTCTCTCGCAGACGGGCAGGACAGTTTATATTTTCACAACGATGTGCAACTTCTCCATCAAACTGTACTACTGCACTGTTGCATGCCGGGCAAAAGCGTGGCGGTTCAACTTCCTGTTCATTTCCTATCCGTTCCTCCGGCATTGTTCTGACGATCTCAGGAATAATATCCCCTGCCTTGCGTACCACCACCATGTCGCCAATTCGAATATCTTTGGTTTTGACCAGGGCAAAATTATGCAAACTGGCACGGCTTACTGTGGTTCCTGCCAGGGATACTGGGTCAAGAATTGCGGTAGGGGCTACTATGCCGGTTCGACCAACATTAATTTCTATATCCAGCAGACGGGTCGGCTTTTCTTCAGCGGGAAATTTATAAGCTACTGCCCAGCGCGGACTTTTTGAGGTTTCTCCCAATTCTACTCTATCCCGGAAAGAATTGAGTTTCACAACTACACCATCGATCTCGTAAGGCAGAGAGTTTCTATCTGCCTGGTATTTTTGTGTATATTGATAAACCTCATTTATATCATGGCAAAAGCAGTATTCAGGGTTCACCGGAAGTCCCAGGGATAGCAGAAATTCCATGGTCTGCTGCTGTGTTTCAACTTGATGCCCTTCAATATAAACAATATCGTATATAAAAGCAGACAATGCTCTTTTAGCTGTAATTCCCGGGTCTAACTGACGAAGAGAGCCTGCTGCAGCATTACGGGGATTGGCGAAAATTCTCTCTCCACTTTCCTCTTTTTCTTCATTTAACCTGAGGAATTCTTTTTTGGGCATATATATTTCCCCGCGCACCTCAAGTCTTGGAACTTCAGAGCGGAGCTTTAAAGGAATGCTTTTTATAGTTCTTACATTCCGGGTTACATCTTCGCCAACTATGCCGTCACCTCTGGTTGCAGCAGTGACTAAAACACTGTTTTCATAGGTCAAAATAATAGAAACCCCGTCAATTTTTAGTTCCGCCACATAGGCGTAAGAAGCAACAAACCTGGATATGCGGCGGTCAAATTCACCAAGATCATTACGAGAAAAAACATTATCCAGACTTAGCTGAGGGTAGCGGTGGATCACAGAGGCAAACTTCTCCAGGGCCTGTCCTCCTACTCTTTGGGTAGGAGATTCGGGTCTGACATACTGTGGGTATTCTTTTTCCATTTTTATCAGTTCTTGCATCAACTGGTCATATTGATGGTCACTTATTAAGGGATCATCTAAAACATAATATTGATAGCTGTGTTTACTTATTTCATCCCGCAATTGGTTTATCCTATGTTCAGGGCTTGGCAATATCTTTCCTCCTTGCATCTGGTACTGTTTTAATCTATTTTCTCCAAAGGAGCAATATCCAAACGCAACATTCTGGTTCCGGCCCTTTCAAAATCTATCACTGCGATCATATCATCTTCGATCAGACTTGTGACTATGCCCATCCCAAACTTTTTATGAATGACTTTGTCCCCTTCAGTCAATATACTGTTGACAATTTTCTTAGGCTGCGGTGATACCAGCAGGTCCTCAGGTATTTCGTTAAGAAAACGGGATGGGGGGTTGCTGCGTTCATAGCCATACAACAAGCGGGAAACAGCATTAGTCATATAAAGTTTTTCTCTGGCTCTGGTTATACCTACATAGCATAACCGCCTCTCCTCTTCCATTTCTTCCGATGTCTCACTACGGTAAGAGGGAAAGACCCCTTCTTCCATACCGGTCATAAATACTACCGGAAATTCAAGACCTTTGGCGCCATGGTATGTCATCAGCAAAACTGAATTCGAATGATCCACCTCGTCAGTATCCTGAGCTAAAGCAATCTGAGCCAGAAAGTCCTCTAAACTATCTGCACCGCTTTGTTCGAATTCAATTGCCAGTGACTTCAGTTCATAAAGGTTTTCCAGTCTGGTATCTACATCAGGCAAATTACTTTTGCGCAGTTCAGTTACATAACCACTCATCTCAATAACCAAATCAAGAATATCCTGCAGAGAAGTATCAGTTTCAGTTAAATCCGCAAAGTATTTGATCATGCCATAAAACTCTTCCAGAGTATTACTCATCTTTTTGCTGATTCCGGCGATTTTATCCGGTTCTTTTAATGCTTCCATAATTGATAAATTGCTTTCAGCAGCATAGTTCAGAATCTTTTCAACAGTTTTGTCCCCTATACCCCGTCTGGGAGTATTAATGATCCGCTGCAAGCTCAACCGGTCATTAAAGTTACAGGCCAGTTTCAAATATGCAATTATATCCTTTATTTCTTTTCGTTCATAAAAGCGCCTGGCTCCTACCAAATGATATGGTATATATTTGCGTACCAAAGCTTCTTCAATAATTCTTGACTGGGCGTGAGTACGATAAAAAATAACACAGTCATTATAATTCCTGTTTTCCCGGTCTACCAAATCACCAATGGTATCAGCGATAAACCTTGCCTCCTGGAAACTGTCCCCGGCACAAAAGTGAACCAGCCTTTCTCCTTCTTTAATATCTGTATAAAGTTCTTTTTTTTCACGGTCTGAATTATTTTTAATAACAGCATTAGCAGCTGCAAGAATAAAGGGGGTTGAGCGATAATTCTTTTCCAGTTTAACAAGTTTGGTATCGGAATAATCAGTTAGAAATCTTTTAATGTTTAAAGGCTCTGCTCCCCGCCAGCTATAAATAGATTGGTCAGGGTCGCCAACAGCAAAAATATTACGGTGTTTTGCTGCCAGCATATTGGCCCAAATATATTGAGAATAGTTTGTATCCTGATATTCGTCGATCATAATATATTGGAAACGATTCTGATATTTTTGTAAAACCTCGGGAAATTCTTTAAATAATTTAATACACAGAACGATCAAATCTTCAAAATCAAGAGCATTAAGTTCCTTTAAACGGTGAATGTACAGTTTGTAATAACGCAGATATTTTTCCTTTGCTTCAAAGGGCATATTCAAGCTATTAAAATGTTTTTCCGGGCTATGCATGCTGTTTTTCGCCTGTTTAAAGATATGTAAAACAGGTTCCGCCTTGGTTTCATAATCATTATCTTCTTTTAGGATTTCTTTAATCAAGGAGCTGGCATCTGCATCATCGACAATAGTAAAATTCCGATCAAAGCCTAAATTGTCAATATCCATACGCAAAATACGATAGCAGGCAGCATGGAAAGTCTGTATCCATTGACCTGTATAATCCGGCAGCATAGCAGCAACTCTGGCCCTCATCTCTTGAGCAGCTTTATTTGTAAAGGTAATGGCCAGAATATCATTATAACCTGCACCATTTTCAATAAGGTTTACAATCCGGCGGGTAAGTACTCTGGTCTTCCCGCTGCCTGCTCCGGCAAGAACCATACAGGGGCCGTTTAAGTGTGTAACAGCTTCCAACTGGCTGTCATTTAAGTCATTATGCATATGAGACATAAAAAAACCACCTTTTATGATGTACCATTATCATACCATAAAGAAGCGTCAGGTTTCTAAAGAGTTAAATCCTAAAAGGGATTGACCTGCAAAATCAAAGAGACGATTCAGATTTTTCTGCCAGTGGTACTGGCATTAGGCGGGCAACAACATAACAAATAATAACAGCCAGGAAAAACCTTACCATTAAAACAGGAAACCATTTAGCTCCTATTGCAGCGATCAAAATCGTATCCTCCAGCACGGCATGACAAATGACCAAAAACAGATTAATAAGGTAAATATCCCGGTAAGTTAGTTTCCCTTGACGGGCACTGTTAATGATGATTCCGCTTCCATAACTTATTCCAAAAATTAAACCTGCCATAATAGGTAATCTGCCTTCCGGTGATATCCCAACCAGATTTGTAAAGGGAGCTAATATGGCAGTAAGTTTTTCCAGCAGGTTTAGATCCTGAATGATTTCAATAAAAACCATTAAAGGTATTACGATAAGGGCTATTTGAAAAACACCAGTCAAACTGCCGGAGACTGCTTCGATAAAAATATCTAAATAAGACAAAGCTGCTTCTCTCCTTTATAAAAAATAATTAAACAGTAGTCCCGCCCCAAAGGCCGAAATCAAACGTGTAATTATCAAAGTGCTGACTTTCGCTCCAGACTTTTTGCTTACTATGCCCTCTAAAGGAAGAGAATGGGCCAATAGAAGCATGGCTGCTATAATCGTAATTTCTTTCGTATTCATTGCTAATGGTAATACTGCTCCAATAGCAGCATATATGTTCAGAAACGCACCCAGGACCAAAGGTAGTGATGCCTCTCCAGGCAGTCCGACTATATGCATCACCGGCTTCATAAGTTCAGCGATCCAATTTAGTGCAGGAGTGTACTTTAAAATCGTAACTGCAATATAGACTGGAACAATAACCACGCCTAATTCCCAAGTAATTCTAAGACCATTTCTCAAACCTCTGGTAAAAGTCGAAACAGTAAGCATTGTCATGACTCCTTGTTATATAATGATATATAGAGTATAGCTAATCTGAGCATTAGTTCAATGAATATTTCTTTCAATGAAAGCAGGATTTTCGATGAAAAGGAACTTCCCTATCAGTAGCGGACTGATGTTTTTAATTATAGCCTGTTTTGCCTTCACAGCTTACATATTTTTTATGGATAAAACTGGTCTGAGCCTTACTGACTTCTCGCCTGTCGAAAAGCCTTCCCCGGTGGAAAAAATTGCGCCACAAGATTTGACTGCTCCCGATTTGATTTTACTGGGTGCCAGACAGGAAGTAAAAAATAAAACCACTTATAATGCTTCATACCAGAAAATAGAATACCCAGGTGGGGATGTGCCTGCAAATCATGGAGCATGTACTGATGTAGTTATTCGGGCATTTAGAAATGCCGGTTATGATTTACAGAAGATGATTCACGAGGATATGATGGCAAATTTCGCACTTTATCCAGATAACTGGGGTTTGACCCAACCTGACTCCAATATCGATCACCGACGGGTTCCCAATCAGATTGTGTTTTTTAAGCGTTTCGGCCGTGAATTAACAATTGATGCGGATGATTTTGGCCAGTGGCACTGGGGAGATGTTGTTTACTGGCGTTTTGCCAATGGTGATGAGCACTGTGGCATCATAAGTGATAAGACTCTGGCCAGCGGCAAGCCTCTGGTCATTCATAATGCCGGCATTGCAAAAGAAGAAAACTGTCTTGATAAGTGGGAGATCACCTGGCATTATCGCTTTCCATGTGACTAGTTTCTATATCCAAAGTCAAAAATACATCTACCAATGCTGGGTCAAACTGTATACCGGCGTATTTTTTCAACTCTTCCACAGCTTCCATATGAGTCAAGGCCTTCCTGTATGGCCGAACACTGGTCATCGCATCATAGGCATCTGCAATTGCTAAAATACGACATTCCAATGGTATCTCCTCACCTTTAAGTCCCAGAGGGTATCCCTTCCCATTCCACCATTCATGATGTTTCAGTATCCAATCACTAATCACGGTCATTTCAGGAGATGAAAGGGCGATGCGATGTCCTATTTCACAATGTCTTTGCATGATCAGGTATTCTTCCTTGGTGAGGGGACCGGTTTTAAATAAAATGGCATCCGGGACTCCAACTTTACCTATGTCATGAAACTGGGCAAAAAGCCGCAGATCATTTACAGTACGCTCACCCATACCAAGTTTGCGGGCTATTCTTTCCAATAGATCCTGCATGCGTTCTGCATGACCCTCAGTTATATAATCACGTTCTTTCAGGGCTCTTGTCAGGGTTTGTACAATGGCACTGCGGGCACTGTGGTGGCTATGCAGCTTTTCACGATACATGTTGTTATCTGCTTCTTTAAAAACATCAGACATGGTAATTATAGGATTAGCCCGGATGGCTGCACCTATCGATATACTAAGAGGAATATCCGCACTTAAGTTGTATTTGTTAATTTTATTTCTTATTCTGTCAAAAGCTTGGTTGATAATTTCCCAGTCAGCAGAAGGTAATAGAACCGCAAACTCATCACCACCTACCCGAGCAATCACATCCTGCCTGCGGAAACAGCTTTGAATGATAGTTGCTGCCTGTTGCAGCGTATTATCACCCTGGGTATGTCCAAGTGTATCATTGACCAATTTAAGTCCGTCAACATCACAAACAATAACTCCAACATGCAAACAATCATTGTTTTGCATAAGTTGCATCTGCTTCTCAAAATACAATCTATTAAAAAGGTCGGTTAATGCATCATGGGTACTCATATATATTAGCTGTTCTTCAGCCAGTTTACGTTCTGATATATCTCTGCCAACCGCCTGGTATTCGATAAGGATTTCATTTTCATCAAAAATAGCTCTGCACGTCCATTGCAGCCAAAATTCCCGACCATCAGGGAATTTCAATTTATGTTCGATGGTTATTACTGACTTTTCAGGAGTCAAACCCTTGAGCTTTTTCTCAAACATTCCTCTTTCATTGGCAAATATCATATAATCCGGTATTTTACCTGTGCTTTCCTGTCCCTGTAAGTTGAAAAAACGGCAATAGGCATCATTGGTAAATGTAAGTGTTAAATCCTGCAGAAAACGGCAAATCAATTCCGTTTGGTCCTGCACGATCCCCCTATACCTTTTTTCGCTCATAGCCAGTTCCTTTTGCGCTATTTTTGTTGAAGTGATATCTTCTGCTAGAATCATTCCCCCTTTAATTTCTTCTCTTTCATTTCTTATCGGGGTGCTGTTGATTTTTATTATCCTTTCAGAGTCATTCTTATGTATAATTGGTAATTCATAAGTAGCTGCCCGGCCTTCCTTGGTTCTCTGTCCGATATCATTATTGACTTTATCGTGGTATTCCTGCGGCACGAAATCATTCACGTGCCTGCCGATCACTTCTTCCATTGTATATCCAATTAAATCATCAACTTTTTTATTCACAAAAGTGATTTTGCCATCCGGGTCATAGGTAACAAATAATTCGTTTAAATTTGCTATTAAAGCATCGAGATAAGCCACTCTTCCCCGTAGTCTTTGTTCGCTATCCTGCAGGGCTTGTTCTGTTTTTTTACGCGCAGTAATATCACGGACCAAACCTCTGAATCCATTTACTTTATCATTTTCTTTTACCGGTAATATGGTAGTCTCCACAAACATACAGCTTCCGTCTTTTTTGTAAACACTCCAATCAAAAGCCCTTAGCGGCTCCCCTGTATCATATACACTGGCAAAAGCTGACTTGATCTTTTTTGTGTTTTCTTCATCCATCAGTTTTTGGAAACTATTACCGATTATTTCCTGATAATCATATCCGATTGCTCTATGCAGATAACTGTTCACGAAAGTGAATTCACCATACTTATCTACTTCAAAATATCCATCCTCAATACTTTCAATAATATTTCTGTACTTTTCTTCACTTTCTTTTAATTCATTAATAGACTTGATTCGTTCACTGAGATCCCTAACGGTTTCTATAGCCCCGTATATACTGCCAGTGTCATCAAACAAAGGAGCAGCTCTGGCAGAAACATGCATGCCATCGACCCCAATTTGCTGCACAAATTGGTCAGCATACAAACAGTCTTTGCTTAGCTTGAACATATTATAATGGTTTTTTTCAGCATTAATGTCCGCTAGTTCGGCAGCTAAATCTATCAGCATAGGCCGCCTGTTGCCATAAAATATCACAGAATACTCTCTATTATCCCTGCCCAGTATATTACGTGCCTTTACACCAGTTAAAACTTCAATAGCTTTATTCCACATTTTAACTTTTCCCTGCTTATCGATTACAAAGGTAGGATCGGGAAGAAAGTCCATTATATTTTCCAGTTGGCTGTGAGCGTTAGCCAGAGCCTCTTTATTTTGCTCTGCTTCCGTAAGTTGTTTGCGAAGTTCTTCTTCAGCCCGCAGCAAACTTCTATTTGCTTTTAGTAATTCATTTTTGGTTTGCTCCAAAATCAGATTTGAATCCTTGAGGGCTTTTTCGTTACGCCGTGCATTTGTAACGTCTTCTGCCAGACAAACTTCGCCAATGATCCGGCCATCTTCCATAATTGGTGCTACATTAATGCGTAGTATCCTGGTATCGCCGCTTTTATGCAATATCTTGGAAAGATAAATATTCCTTTTTCCTTTTTTCAGCCTTCTTTTTACTTCATTGACCAAATTTTCTTTATTACTGGGATGAACAAAATCCCACACATAATTTCCTATTATTTCATGCTGTTGATATCCTAAAATATCGTGGCTTTTTTTATTAATGAATGTTACTATGCCATTGACATCATATGTATAGAAAAGCTCATTTATATTATCCAGAAGATCATTGAGATATTTAACCTGTAATGCAAGCTTATTAGCCTGGTCTTCCTGCTGGAGACCACTGAATTCAGCCATTATAACCCCCCTTTACACAGGTAATAGTTTTAATGAATGTAAATTATACCCTTTTTTATTATAATTTAAATTTACAGAATATGTGGCACAAATATGAAAATAGTTTTAATATTTTTTAAAATTAGATTAATAAATAGAGTATAATTACTAAATAATTTTAAAAAAGAGTGAAGTTCGCCATGAAAATTGAAAAAATAGACTTGCATGGTATAAGCGTGGAAGAAGCTTTGAAAAAAGTTGAAGCCAATATTAAATGGTGTATCGAAAACAATGTAGATGTAATCGACATTAATCACGGCAAAGGACACCACAGCAGCCAAAACTTTTCCGTTATTAAAAAGGAAGTAAGGCACAGGCTAAAAAATGATAGATCCCTGCAGGAAGCTGATTATAAAGTGGTCTTTGGCGAATCAGAATTACCAGTTGCCCTCACATATGACCAAGGACATACTTTAGTCGTTGCCAAAGGAAAGGTTAACAATTATATTGGAGGAGCAAAAGAACAACAAAAAAATCACATTATTTACTCTAAAGAGGGCAAAAGGATTAGAAAAGAACAAAAGGCCCGCAATGCTGATAAACGAAAACGAAAATAATATCTATTCAATTACGATATTATTTTATTCTGGTGATTTTTAAGGGGATGAAGCATGTTTAAACATCTTTTTGATAATATTTACCTGATCACAACCGGTAAAAGCAGTAGATTTCCTTATTCATGCTGCTTTTATATTAATGATAAAGTAAAAACTATCATCGATACGCCAATTGATACAAGTTTCGCTGAAATGTTCACTAAGCGTCAGGTTGATTTAATCATAAACACTCACTTTCACATTGATCATTGCGGTTGTAATTTTTTGTTTCCACAAGCTAAAGTCATTGCCCATCCTTATGATATTCCAGCAATGAAAGACTATAAAGTCTTTGAGGATTTTTACGGGATCGAAAAGTATAACGCCCCGGACAAGCTGTTATCATGGTTACCCTGGCGCCCTTCCAACATAACTGGTACTATGAAGGATGGTGACATCATTGATTTGGGGAATATTAAGCTGGAAGTCATTCATACCCCCGGACATACTCCAGGGCACTGTTGCTTATACTGGCAGGAAAAAGGAGTACTATTCAGCGGTGATTTTGATTTAACTAGTTTTGGTCCCTGGTATGGCAATGATGTAAGTAATGTTGATGAATTGATCAACTCCCTGGAAAGATTGATCGCTCTTGAACCCAAAGTAATACTATCAGGTCATAAGGGAGTCATTGATACCAATGTAAAACACCGGCTGCAAAAATATCTTGATAAAGTCTATGCCAATGAACAGGCAATTATAAAAGCTTTGGCAACACCTTATACCCTACACGAATTGACTTATAAGAAAATCATTTATGGCCGCTGGCATGAACCGGAAAGCAAGTTTTACTTTTTTGAAAAAATGTGCCTTATCGTTCATCTGCGCAGACTCTTAAGAATCGGGTTGGTGAAAGAGTTCGGGGACAAATACCAATCGATAAAATCTGCCATGGTTTAAATTCTTTATAGAATTTTAAAATAGCCGTGATTTAAAATACCTGAGCAAAATTATAAAAGTGCCCAGCAAAATGCTTCCCAGGATAAAACCTGCCAAAACATCTGTTGCATAATGCACATTAAGGTAAATCCTGCTAATACCGATTAAAAAAATCAGCGCCGCTATAAAACCGGATAACCATTTAGTTCGGCTGTTTTTATTGGCTGACATAATCAGATAAATTATAAAACCGTAAAAAGCCATGGCAAGTGTTGCATGACCACTGGGGAAACTATAGCCTACTGCATAAGTCAGCGGTTCACCTGCTGGCCTTGCCCTCATAAAAAGTAGTTTGAGAGAATTCATGACACCCCATGAGGTAAAAATGCAAAGTAGTAAAAAGATCCCTTCCGGTATCTTCTGTTTACTGATCAAATAGACAAACCCTACAGCAGCCAGAATATAAAAAGTGACCGGTGCTCCCAGGTTGGTAATAAAAGCCATGAAGCTATCTAAAGCAGGATTGGCAATGCTGTTAATTGCGTTTTTTACGATCTGGTCAAAATAAAGCTCATCACTGAAATAATGCAAAACAATTGCTCCCTGGCTGCCCGTTACAAACAATATATCAAGGCATTACTCTTATTTTGTAGGGCAGATTCTTTTTAATTTCATTCAACAACAAGGCAGATGAGTTATTATATTCCGGATACTTATCTTTATGACACATCACAATGCTGAAGGCCCAATAAAGACCCAACCAGGGCATGATTTTTGTCATATAGGGCTCTCCGGCTGGATAACGCATATGCAGCAATGCACTAAGCCCCGCTTTTTCCAAGCCATTTCTAAGGTGAATATCGTTGATCCCTGTATATGTCTGATATTCGGCCACATCAAAATCCTCTCCTGCTGCCGCCTCACTACCAGAACCAAATAATCTGCTAAAACTGTTTTTTATAGTGGCCTTTTTGTGCTGGCTGTTGGCAGCCGTAAATTGCAGAAAGCGGAATCGTTTGCTCTTGATAATCGTATTGGGGTCAGCAATGCTGATTATCATTCCCTGGGGTGAAAGCCTTTTGGCTGCTGCCGCCAAAAGAGCTGTGGGATCTTTAAAGTGATGCAAGGCAGAAGAAAAAACGATCAAATCGAATTCCTCTGATTCATCCTCCAGAAAAGAGAAGGCATCTTTTAATAAAATCCGGCAGGAAACTTGTTCTTTTTCTGCTCTTCTGCGGGCAATATCCAGCATTTTATCGGCCAGATCCACTAAAGTAACTTCACAGTTTGGATCACAGCTTTTCAGAACAAAAGCTGCCTTTCCTGCACCTCCACACATATCTGCTGCTCTTACCGGGTTTTGCAGATGATTATGCAAAAAATTAAGGACTGCATCAAAAATTACTGAATACTCAATATAAGTATATTTAGGTTCTTCAAAATCCTCATAAAACTTAACGATATCTTCTTTATCATATTTTTCAATATTGGCTTTGAGGATCTCCTCTTCTGAATATTCTGCCCAAGTTTTTACTTTATTCATTCCCTACCCCCGCTTTTCTGCAAATTTTATATTCTATTCGCCAATCCTATCTTCCTAACCTTTTTTTATCTATTTCGGAATATTACGTTTTATAA
>JAAZFJ010000238.1 GCA_012511795.1 Syntrophomonadaceae bacterium | reverse complement strand
CCAAAGAGTACCGCCCCCCTGTGATCGAAAAAACAGCAGTTCTTGATCAACCGTCATTGTTTTAAAAATCAAAATGGGGACGACCCTTTGGAGGCCTCCCCACTTTAAAAAACAGGCTTTGCTATTATGTCAGTGGGATTCCTTCGCTGGAATGTTCTGAAAATAGCAGCGCTTCTGCTTTCCTTTGATTAGATATAAATTTACAAACTATAAAACTTTTTAATTTTAAAATTTAGTTGTTTACTTATTTAACGAACTAAAGTAAAATAAACTCATTGAAATTTTTAGGGGGTAGAGGACTCATGAAGAAAAAGTTAGCTATATTGTTGATTTTATGTTTGTCACTGGGATTAATGTTTGGCTGCGGTGGTGCAGGTGAAGAAAAGGCACCAGCTCCTGATGATAAAGAAGTTGCAGCTGATGATTCCCTCACTCAAATCGAGGACAAAGGTAAGTTTATTGTTGGTCTTGACGATGCTTTCCCGCCCATGGGTTATCGCGAAGAAGGTACCAATGAAATTATCGGCTTTGATATTGATCTGGCCAAGGAAGTTGCCAGCCGCTTAGGTGTAGAAGTAGAATTCCAGCCGGTTATATGGGATACCATCATTGAAGAATTAAACGGCGGAAATATCGACGTGATCTGGAACGGCCTGACTATTACTCCGGAAAGACAGGAAAAGATCATATTCAGCGACCCTTATCTTGATAATGCTCAGATCGTGGTTGTGCAAAAAGGTTCTCCACTGAAAACCAAAGCTGATTTAGCAGGTAAAACCGTTGGTTTGCAGGGAGGCAGCAGTGCCATGAATGCTGTTAAGGCTGATCAGGCGACCTATGATTCCCTGGGAGAAATCGTTGAATTTGCCAGCAATGATGAAGCACTGTTAGACCTTGCTGCCGGCAGACTTGATGCAGTTGTGGTCGACAACATCGTAGGCAGATACTACATTTCAAAAAAGGCTGATGTTTATGATGTAGCCGATGAAGACTTTGGTGATGAAGAATTTGGCGCAGGTTTCAGAAAAGGCGACGTTGCATTCCGCGACAAAGTACAGGAAGCTCTCGATGAGATGAAAGCCGATGGAACATCAGCCAAAATTTCAGAAAAATGGTTTGGCGCAGATATAGTGAAATAGTATATAATAATTAACGCGCATAGGTTTAGAGTGAATTCAGGCTAACTGCTTTGCGGTTAGCCTGTAATTATGATTGTTTGTTGAAATGGCAGGAGAATATTATGGATTATGTATTGTCACTTCTCCCGGCTATGCTGGAAGGAACCGGTGTAACCTTAAAGCTTTTTTTCTACACCCTGGTTATGTCATTACCCCTTGGTGTAGTGATGGCTCTGGCAAGAATTACTAAATTTAAGCCTTTAAACATTTTGATGCAGCTTTATATTTGGGTTTTTCGCGGTACACCGCTTTTGTTACAGCTTTTCTTCATTTATTACGGCCTGGCTCAGGTAGGGATAAAATTTGACCGCTTTACAGCGGCAATTATTGCTTTTGTTTTAAACTACTCAGCTTATTTAGCCGAAATTTATCGCTCCGGAATCCAATCTATTGACCGGGGACAGTATGAAGCTGCTGATGTCCTGGGTCTGACCCGTCTGCAGACTATGACCAAAATCATTCTGCCCCAGATGTTTAAAAGGGTACTTCCTCCCATCAGCAATGAAGTGATCAACCTGGTCAAAGATTCGGCACTTATTTATGTAATTGGAATCAGTGAACTATTAAGAGTTACAAAAACTTCGGCTGTCAGAGATTTCAGCTTTGTTCCCTGGATCGTGGCCGCCATTTTTTACTTGGTGATGAATGGTACTGTTCAGCAATTCTTTAAATGGCTGGAGCAGCGTTTTAATTATTACCGCTAGGAGAATTTGCTCGTGTATATGTTACAGGCATTAGATATTTATAAAAAATTTCAGCGTCTGGAAGTCCTTAAAGGTATTTCCATGCAGGTTCAAAAGGGCGAAGTCATTGCTATTATCGGCCCTTCAGGGTCCGGTAAGAGTACATTTTTGCGTTGTATAAACCGCCTGGAAACTATTGATAGCGGGCTGATCGAAATCGAAGGGGAAACCATGGTCAAAAATGGCCCTGACGGCAAAGCTTTATATAGCCCTGATGCAGAAATAGCCATTATGCGGCGTAAAATGGGAATGGTATTTCAGGATTTTAATCTATTTCCCCATAAATCCGTACTGCAAAATCTAATGCTAGCACCTATGCTGGTTAAAAATACTGAGACTTCCGAGGCGGAAAAGATTGCCCGGACTTTACTTGATAAGGTGGGACTTGGCTTTAAAGCTGACAATTATCCTTTTGAACTCTCCGGCGGACAGCAGCAACGGGCAGCCATTGCCCGGGCTCTGGCTATGAATCCTGAAATCATGTGTTTTGATGAACCAACTTCAGCCCTGGACCCGGAGTTTACCGGTGAAGTTTTAAATGTTATGAAGGATGTGGCCATGGAAAATATGACCATGCTGGTGGTGACCCATGAAATTGGTTTTGCCCGTGAAGTTGCCCACCGGGTAATTTTCATGGATGAAGGTCTGATCGTGGAACAGGGGAAAGCGGAAGCAGTCCTGTTAGACCCCCAGCACGAGAGGACTAAAGCTTT
>JAAZFJ010000018.1 GCA_012511795.1 Syntrophomonadaceae bacterium | reverse complement strand
CAATTTTATAGGAAGGTGAAATTATGTATGATCCAGCATATACAGTTGAATGTGCTCGGATCCAAGATGTTTCGGCTATGTTAAATATGGAAAAAACATATTTTGATAGTTATTGGCACTCCGAACCTGCTGTCATTCGCGATCTGATTAAGCAAGAACCGATGATGTTTCGTGTTTGCAAGAAAAAAGGTAAGCTGAAAGGCTACTATTGGGTTTTCCCGCTGGAACATTCAATATGGGAAAAAGTTATAACCGGAAAAATGGACGAGCACAAAATGGTAAAGCATATTAAGTCTTTTGATGAACCGAATCTATATTTATATATTTCTTCGGTAATAGTTGACCAAAATGATGAAATGCATAAAAAGTATACTAAGGCCTTAGTATACGATTTTGGGAAAAACTTTGTCCTAGGAATAAAAAATCAGATTCCGGATATTCGCGCTGTTGGGGCAATTACAATATCTGCAGGAGGCAGACGCCTCATGGAAAGATCCAAGTTCTTATATAAAGGAAGCTTCAGCGAGGCCGGCAAGGCTGTAAGAACTTATGCAATCAATCATAAGAGCTTAGTTCAACAAGCTTTGTTAACCCGGCAGCAATTAATGAAAAACATTGCTTAGTAATAACGAGGAAACCCTAACCTGCCTTTCTTTTACGGAGTAGTGAAAGAAAAGCGCAGAACCAAAAAAGTTTTCTCACTATTTAAAGGCAGACAGTTTAATTGAACTGTCTGCCTTACTATTTAAATGGTTACATTCTATTCATAAAAGCATGTCAAAGGGATGTGCAAAATGCAATGAAGCTTTAATGTGGAAAAATCATTTTAATATTTATAAATCATGGTATAAGGATTTTATGGGTAGGGAAATACTAATTCAAAAATAATACTAAGGAAGAAAATTTATGAAAACAAAAGAATTTAAAATTAAGCTTAGTATAGGAATTTTAATTGTATGTTTTTTAGGCGTAAGTTTGCTCTTTAATGAGTTTAAGGAAGAAGAGCCGATTTTGCCTGTCCAGGGACAAATCGGCGAACCAAGAGCAGATGACGTCTGGATGATATCCCGTATGGTGGCAGCTGAATCAAGAGGGGAACCTTTCACAGGCCAGGTTGCAGTGGCATCTGTAATTGTGAATCGAGTGCGAGATCCGAAGTTTCCGGGAACTGTTAATGGAGTTATTTATCAACCATGGGCTTTTTCACCGATCATGGATGGTGCCTTTTGGAGTGTGGCCCCTACAGAAAATCATTTAAAAGCTGCCCGCTATGCTTTAAATGGGTGGGATCCTTCCTATGGTTCCACATTTTTTTGGAACCCGGCAACTGCCACCAGCAAATGGGTATGGAGCCGCAGAATCATTACCAGGATCGGCAAACATGTTTTTGGGATTTAATCTAAAAAAATGAGGTGGTTCAAATATTGCGCTCTAAAAACATAGTAATATGGTTACTAATAATTTTTGCTTTGGGTATTGGCGGTGCTTTATGGTTTACTCAGGCAAATAAACAGGCACAGGCTTCCCAGAATGCATTAGAAGCCAGTTATCAAAATCATTTTTTTAATTTGATCGAGAATACTGAAAATCTTGATGTGTTGTTGGGGAAAACACTGGCTTCAAACTCTGAACGCCAGGATATTATAACATTTGTTACTGTATGGTCTTTGGCAGAAGCAGCCAGAACCAATTTAGACAGTATGCCATTGGATACTGCCAGTATGATGCGCAGCAACCAATACTTTGCCCAGCTTGGTGATTTCTGTTATTCATTGGCTCAGAAGCTGGCTGGAGACCAGGAAATATCTGATAAAGAGTGGGAGAAAATCAGGGAGCTGCATCAGGAAAACCGCACAATTCATAAGGAATTACGTGCACTGCTGGGCTTAGTGCAGGAGAAGCAGCTGAGACTTGGAAGTCTGAGAAACATGAATAACGAGATGACATCTGAAAGCAGGGAAATGCTTGATGGATTCGGTAAACTGGATGAAAGGCTGCAGAATGAAGTGCCTACCCTGACTTATGATGGACCTTTTTCTGACCATGTGGTAAATAGAAAACCAAGAGGACTCACAGGCGGAAATATTAATAAAAAAGAAGCGGAAGAAATTGCTCTGCGGTTTGCAGAAAAAATCAACAAAAGTGGGGGATTAACAGCTAAAATTACTGGTGAGGCAGACGGGCGTATACCTTCTTATTCAGTTACATTACAGTCTAAGGATGGTGTACAGCCGGCTTTGGTTATGGGAATCAGCAAAAAAGGCGGCCATGTAGTTTTTATGCTGGATGTAAAGGAACCGTCCCGCGCCAGTAAAGTGAGTGTAAAAAAAGCCCGCGAACGGGCTGAGAAATTCATGAGTGAGCTAGGATTAGGGACATTCATAGAAACCGGTCATATCATTGAAGCCAGCGAAATTTTTATCAACTATGCTCTGGTGCAGGATAATATCGTCATTTATCCTGATATGATTCAGGTGGTGGTTTCCTTGGACAGCGGCCGTGTGTCGGCTTATGATACCAAAAAATTTCTCTTGTCCCATACCCGGAGGAATCTGCCCCAACCTAAACTAACGGAGGCTGAAGCCAGAGAAAGAGTGAATAAGAACTTACAAATTGAAGATATCAGGCTAGCCCTGATTCCTTTGGGAAATCTGGAGGAAGAGCTGACTTATGAAGTAAAAGGGAAAATCGGAGAAGAAACATACTATGTTTATATCAATACTGAAACAGGTTTGCAGGAAAAAATATTGTTAATTGTAGAGACACCCCAGGGGTCCAGGAGCATTTGAGTTGGTTAAAAAATCAGTAACATTTAAATTCAATTTACTAATCACCCGGTTGTATCTGGCATCCGGGTTCTGTTTTTTTACCGACAAGGACAGGGGAATGAAGTGTTATTTTAAAAACTGGCAGGTTCGTCCCATTTTATAGGCCAGTAAAACCATTGATATTTCTTCTTCTGTTAATTTGCGGGCATACATTTTTTCAAACTGCTGAATGAGTTTTTCAATGTCTATCTCTCTTTTTTGCTGTTTCACTCGGTCAGGAATATAATTTGGAAGGTATTTTTTTGGCTGAATGGAGGGATTATATATTTTTTTAAAGATTTCAGTTGTATAATAAGCATCATTGAATGCATCATGAAATGCTTGAACAGTTGGGATATTAAGTGCTTCAGCAGCATATTGCAGTCCGGCAGTATTTTTTAGCGGAAGGCCCAAATATGCGGATACATAAGGCTGCAGATCAATCACCAGTTGGGGTAAAAGAGTTTCATCCAAATGGTGATAAGCGGCGTTTTTAAAAAGTTCTCTTATATCAGACATCCCCCAAATGCAAAAAACCGCCTCGGTCCCGCCAATAAAATTAATAAATGCTTTATAGATTTGAGGAAATGTGTCCTCGTTTATTAGTTGTTCTGTATAAATGCCGGTCAGGTCTGTGATAAAAGGATCGATTTTATTATAGATGGTTGGCTTCACATAACGGTTAAAAGTGCTGACAGCTTGTAAATTCGAATCCAATTTCACTGCCCCAATTTGAATAATTTCAAAGGGAGGTTTACTCCCGGCAGGAACAGTCTGCAGAGAAGAGAAATCTTGATTGAATTCCATATCAAATACAATAAAAAACATATAAAAACCTTTTCTTCTGATTTTGCTTAAACCAACGTTTGGTAGTCTGTACATATTTCCTTATTAAAATATAAAACACCTCATGATAAAATATGCATGGCTGCTTATTTACATTGTTTGAATTATTAAAGCTCTTATACTATTATAATACTGATCATTGAATTGCTGGCAAACGTGTTCCCATAGGATCGTAAAATTTAGTCAGGCAACAGGCGTGGAAGGAGAAACTATAATGTCAAAAAAAGTTATCGAGTTTTTCAAAAAGGACCGATTTGCTGTTTATAACGGAATCGAACTGGTTGAAGTCAAACCTGGCTATGCCGTTGCAAAAATGGAAATCACAGAAAACCATTTGAATGGGGTTGATGTTGTTCAGGGCGGGGCTATTTTCACCCTGGCAGATCTGGCTTTTGCCGCTGCATCTAATGCCCATGGGCAAGTTACATTAAGTATAAACGCGAATATTAATTTTTATAAATCCACAGACAGCAAAAATATTATTGCAGAGGCCAAAGAAGTCTCTGCTTCCAAGAAAATTGTTAATTATGATGTGGATGTCTTGGATGAAAACAGAGAACTATTAGCAAAGTTGAATATAACCGGATATAGAAAAAACGACAGAATAGAATTCTAACAGTAACAAAGTAGAATAATTGCATAAATTCAATGCAGATTTGATCTGCGATGTGTTTATAGTGTTTATAGATATAAAAAAGAAGTTCAGTTATTCTTCCAGTGCGGTAGGAATGACTATAGTAATTCTGGTACCGATATCCTCCCTGCTTAAGATCTCTATATGTCCGCCATGCCTCTCTGTAATCCACTTGGCGATAGACAATCCCAGTCCGGTCCCGCCAGTTGCTCTGGCCCGGGATTCATCCGCCCGGTAGAATCGGTCCAGAACCATGGGAACCGATTCAGGAGCAATGCCGATCCCTTCATCTTTAACAGTCAGGCGGGCATAGCTGTCTGAAACCATAACTGAGATGTTGATCCTTTTGCCTGCAGGGGTGTATTTAATAGCATTGTCAACCAGTATCCTTAGTGACTGTTTGATAAGATTCTTATCAGCGTTGATGAAAACTGAAGTGAAATTTGAATGATATTCATGCCCGCTGTCGATCATCTGTGTTTCCCGCAGCACTTCTTCAGCCAGGGAAGACAGGTCAAAGCATTCCATGTTAAGTACCATCGTATTGTTGTCACCCCGGGCCAGGAACAAAAGCTGTTCCACTAATTCCTTCATATTGGCTGTTTCATCTTTTATGGCATCAATTGATTCCTGTAAGGTT
>JAAZFJ010000237.1 GCA_012511795.1 Syntrophomonadaceae bacterium | reverse complement strand
TGGTGCTGCCAATGGTAAATACTGCAGTAACTTCGCCATTGGAAAGAGTTACGGTTTGGTCAGCCTGTTCCCAGGTTACTTCTGCGCCAAGCATTTGAGCCAAATAACGCATGGGTACATAGGAACGGGAATCCTTGATGTAAGGAACTGCATCCATTACATAAGGTACTGCGCCAACTTCATAGATGTTGGAGCCGATAACGAATTTGGCATAGCCGCCCTGTGATGGGGTAATGGTGGTAGCTATTTCTACACTGCCTATAGATTCGTCAGTTGCCCAGTTTACAAATGCAGTGGAACCTACTGATTCATCATTTAAGATTGCTTTAATGTATTCTACTTCGTTGTCATATTCTTCAAAGCCATAAGATAAAGCACCTTCGAATTTAGCCAGTACTTTACCTTCCGGTACGGTACGGTCAACAGTTAAGAATACATCAGAGATTCTGATTATACTCTTCTTGCTGCTGGCATAGTCGATAGTAATAACCAGTGCACCATCTTTGTTGAAAGCAGAATCTTCCAGGTCTACATCGTCAATTTCCAGATCGCCTTCTTCAACTTCTACTTTAGGTTCAGAAGCGAAGTAGATGCCTCTCGGTAATGTGATTTCAATCCGATTGTATTCGCCGTCAAAAATGCCTTCAGCAATGTTTTCAATTATCAGGATGTCGCCAGCTTTCTGGTTCATAGCACCGATTTCAACTTTAGTCGGGTTTTCTGCTTTTACAGTTATCGGTTTGATACATTCGGCAACAGTAACTGTGCCTTCTGCACCGGCATTACCAGATACGGTTATATCCAGCGGTCCTTCAAAGGACGGAGCAATTTTTACTTCCATTTTCTTAAATACTAATTTGGAAGCTTCTGCACTGAAATCATCAACAGTTATTTTAATTTTTCTGTCACTGCTGTTGGAAACTTCAACCCATTCACTATCATCAATAATCAGGTCGCCGTCTTCTACATCAACGGTAGGATATTCTACCCATTTTACTCCCTTAGGAAGTTCAAGATAGATAGTTCTATCAGCAATCAGACTCGCGGCAATTCCTTCTTCAATGTAGAATTTGCCCAGTTCTTGCTCAGTGCGTCCGGCATATACTTCTTCTGAAGTTCCTTCAACTACTTTAACACCATAGTCGCCATAGGTGGCAACAACGATTTCACCGTCAGGTCCTTTGTCATTAGTACTGCTGACATCAACAGTTATGTCACCGAATTTAGCATTATCTTCTACTATAATGTACGGATACCATTGATCACTTGGTAATAAACCAAACCCATCAGTACCAACAGTAATTCTGCCGGCTTGAGTGGTACCAGGTAAATTATAGATTTTAACAACTAACTCACGGCCATTCTCATCAGTCCAAAAATCAAAGTCATTTCCGCTATCATCATGAAAGTTACTGTAGCCGTCGAAACCCCAGCCACCGCCAATAGCGATGAAGTTGTCATCCCATTTAAAGCCTTTGGGAAGCTTGAAGGTGATTTCGTCGCCTTCTTCTAAGGTTCCGGCACTGGCTTCAGCAATGGTTATTCCATCGATGTAACCGCCATTATCGCCGAAGGTTGCTTTGTTACCAGCCATTAGCTGAACTGAACCTTTACCAGAGATTTTAGCAATAGTAATGGATCCACTAGGAAATGCGCTGCCGCTTGGAGCAAGCATGGTAACGTTCAGGTCACCAGATCCGCTCTTTACTACTAAACCTTCAAAGGTTAAGAGCAGTTTCATTCCACCGGAGACAGCACCAGCTACAACGTACAGATCAGCAGCACCGCTGGATTTGATATCTGCAGTTGCAGTTAGATCAGCTTTATCAACAACTTCAGTAAGATATACCTTAGAACTACCTACTACAAACTCAACATTGCTGGGTAGTTTTACCGTAACAATACTGGTTTTGTTGGCAAATACTATGGCATCATCAACATCGATAAGTACTTGTGCATCTACACTCTGCGGTGTAGTAGAAGTAGAATAACTTGGGGTATTAATCGGGTCATACTCAATGCTGGCAGCAGATGCTGTACCTACGCCAACGAACATGGTCATCAGCATAGCTAAAACGAGCAGCATTGATAATTTTTTGTTTCTAGCTTTAATCAAGTTTTTTTCCTCCTTATAATATGTTTAATAAATTCTTTTAGGTGATCATGCTCTAAAAGCATATTCAATCAGGTAATCATATCAACTGGTGCGGTAGCAATTCCCCCTTCCCACATGTCGGATTTCAGGTATTCAGCGGCGGCTTCCTTATTCCGCCGCAAAATTTCCGCTGCCACATATTTATGGCTCGTCTTTAGGACGCTGAGGTGATGAAAAAGGTTCCAGTATTGTTGAAAATTTTACTTTTATGATTGGAAGCGAGATCCTTTTGATATAGCCGCCATGATGACCAACATCATTAGATAATTGATGATACAATAAAAAATTTGCCTCCCGCGATGCTTTTCCGCCAAAAAAGCGATGTGCCCAGCAGCTTTTATAGCAATCGAGTAACGTCTTATGATCCCAGTTCGGATCTCCGGATCAGTTATGGATATAGTTTGGTCTTTACAGGTCCCATGAGCAATTTCTATCTGACTATCTTTTTCTTCTATACTTGTCCGGCAACCAGCAACAACGGCATCTATCAGTTCGTTGGATGCAGTGAGGTATTGTTTTAAAGAAGAAATCTTGCAAAAAGCCAACCCATGAAGAACAGCAAAGCACTGAATTTAAGTTTGGGGGAATCTCCCCAAAATGTTCTCCTTAGTTAGTTAACATTTCCCTTTACCGGGGAATGCCCTGATCTGCTGCCAGGGTTATTTTCTTTATATCCTGGGCCCGGTCTTTGGGGCAAATTAAGATATGTCTGTCGGCTTCTCTGACGATCAGGTCCTGAACACCAAATAAAACAACTTCTTTATCGCTGCTGCGGACTAAACAATTTTGGGTTTCTATTGCCAGTGCTTTTCCCTGTAGACTATTACCAGCAACATCTTTAGTCATTAGTTCTGCTAAAGAGTCCCAACTGCCGATATCGCTCCAGCCAAAATCACCTTTTATTACTGCCAGGTTAGCGGCTTTTTCAGCTATACCATAGTCTATTGATATCGATTCCATCTCCAGGTAAGCATTTAAACAGGCAGTCTGGCCTTGAAGCATAATAACCCCTATCTCTGGCAGGTGTTGAGTAATAAGACTGCGCCAGGTGTGGGCAGTGGCTATAAATATACCGGAATTCCAGTAGTAATTACCTTGATTGATATAGCTGATTGCTTGTTGGGCATCCGGTTTTTCATGAAAGGCTTTTACCTTAAAGGGATGGTCAGCACAGTATTCTATATAACCGTAAGCGGTTGCAGGTTTATCAGGCATAATGCCGATAGTCACCAGAGATCCTTCTCTTGCTAAAGGCTCAGCAGATTTTATGGTCTCAATAAACGACTTGTGACTGGCAACATAATGATCAGAAGGAAATACACCTACTATTTCATCATCAGCAATTGTACCGTCTGCCAGGAATATTGCCACCGCCGGTGCCGTACTGCGTCCATAAGGCTCAGGCACTACTTCTATAGTCTGATTGGCCAGTTCATCCTGAATAGCCTGCAGGTTTTCTGCAGAACAAACTACGGTTATTTTTCCGCATGGCTTTAAGCGATTTATAGTCATGGTCAGCAAAGTTTCACTGCCAGTTGGGCGCAATAACGGTTTAGGTTTTTGCGCTGTGCTCTCCGGCCACAGCCTTGAGCCTTTTCCTCCTGCCAATACTATAGAAAGCATTTTATCTCCTCTTCTGCCACTCCAGTTGTTTGGCGTTTATAAAGTCAGTTATTTCTTGCTGGAAGCGGGCGGCGGAAAATCTTTCTGCGTTTTGTCTGATTACCTGCGGGTCAAAATAGTCTTCCCAGCTTATAAACTGCTCTACGGCTTTTTTAATACATCCTTCATTCTGTTCATAGAAAAAGACTCCGGTAGCTTTATCCCAGTTAGTTCCATCTGCCGGAATTACGGTTTCAGTAACCCCGCCCTGGCCAAAGGCAATAACCGGTGTGCCACATGATTGCGCTTCTACCGGTACTATTCCAAAGTCTTCATCAGCAGCAAATATTAATGCCCGCGCATTAGCCATCAGGTTGGCAACCTGTTCTTCTTCCTGTCTACCCAGGATTGTTATATTAGCTGCCGCCAGTCTTTTACAATCTGCCATCTGAGGACCGTCGCCAATTACCTTAAGCGGCAGCCCCAGACTTGAAAATGTCCGGATTATTAAATCGGCTTTTTTATAGGGAACTAAACGGGATACAAAAAGAAAATAATCCTGCCGTTTAAAATTAATTCTAAACTTATCGATGTTTACAGGAGGATAGATTACCTCTGCCTCGCGTCTGTAAGTACGCCATATGCGGCGGGCTGTATACCTGGAATTTGCAATGAAGTAGTCAACCCGATTAGCAGTTCCTATATCCCAGATGCGTAAATAATGCAAGACCAGTCTGGCTATAGCAGACTTTATCCCCTTTGACAAACCATTGTCCTGCAGATAGCGATAGGTTAAATCCCATGCATAGCGAACCGGAGTATGACAATAGCATATATGTAACTGGTCACCACGGACTAAAATTCCTTTGGCAACACAATGACTGCTGGACAAAATTACTTCTGCCTCAGATAAATCCAACTGCTCTATGGCATAGGGGAAAAAGGGCAGATACCTGCGGTATTTTTTTGTTATTCCCCGCTTCTTCTGCAGGAATGAAGCGGTAACCTGGCTTTCAGTGAAACCTAATTCTTTTATCGTCTCGGGTTCGTAAAGCAAAGTGTACAAAGGTGCCTCCGGATATAGAGCCTGGAAAATCTCCAGGCATTTCTCCGCTCCACCTTTGGTTACTACCCAATCATGTACTAATGCTATTTTCATTAATATTGCTCCCCGTTCTGTAATTATCACAAAAAGTGGCAGGCCCTATAAATATCTTCGCAGCATTTGCTCCTCGGCTAATCATTGCTCCCAAGGACTTTTCCACCCTTCCCATCTTCCTTTAAAAACAGCCCGGTGATATTTTACCCGCTGCATATCCATCCGGGCTAGAGCTACTATCATTCCGCCTACCTGATAAAACAGTTTTACGAAAACGAAATCAAGGGGATAACGGTGCTTTTTAAAAACCCGCCCCATACCCAGTGCATATGAATAGCCTCTATTTATAGCTGCTTCATTATACTCAATGACCGGTTCCTCATGATATACCGTCAAATCAGGATAGTAGTACAACTTAAAACCTGCCGCTAAAGCCTGTAATAAATAATCGGGGTCCTCGCCACTACCCCATTTGGTACCTGCGCCAACTCCTAAACTTTCATCAAAGGAAATCCTTTCCGCGACTGCCCTTCTAATAAAAACTGTGTTGGTATTTCCCCTTTTAAAAACATTGCGTTGGGTAATATTTCCGGCTCTCATATCAAATTTTCCCAGGCTGCTTCTTCCGCCAGAGTCTATAGTCCGCCCGGTAATAATATCAACCTCTGTCTGTACCGCAAATAATTCACAGACTCTCTCCAACAGGTTTTCAGCATACCAGCAATCATCATCTGGAAATGCAACTAACTCGCCACTAATTTTTTCCATGCCCCGGTTGCGGCCATGAGAAGCGCCTTTTTCTGAATGAGTATGTATTATACAAAAGCTGTGCTTATAATCACTTATAATAGGACGCAATCTATCATCATCATTTTGATCAACTATTATCAGTTCAAATTCACGATAAGTCTGGCGATCAAGATGTTCTAAAAATCTGACTAATTGTTGGGTTCTGTTTATAGTCGACATAACTAAAGAAAACTTCGGCCGCAATGCATAAAACCCCCTATAACTTTGAAACTTCTTTCAATACCTTCAAGGTTTGGGCAGCTGTTTTTGATGATTGCTCTCATTACTGACTTGAATTAATAGCTGCTTCTTGTAAAACCGTATAAGTTTCCCTGGCGGTATTTTCCCAAGTAAATAATTTAGCTCTTTTTATGCCCTTATATGATAAATCATTTTGTAACTCTTCGTTGGTTAAAACTTTATAAATGCCTTCGGCGATGTCTTCTATATCAAAGGGATTTATATATATTCCGGCATCTCCTGCAACCTCGGGTAATGATGCCGTATTAGATACTACTACTGGGGTTCCGCAAGCCATAGCTTCCAATGGCGGTAAACCAAAACCTTCATATAATGAAGGGTATACAAATACCTCGGCACAGGAATATAATTGTGGCAGGTTCTCATCATCTACATATCCAATATCGTAGATTCGGGGCAATCTGGCAGCTAATTGGTTTATTTTATCTGCATCTTGCTTTTTTACTATTCCGCCGGCAATGACTAATGAAACATCCTTAATTTTTTCTGCTCTTGTTAAGATCTCCCAGGCTAATAACAAGCGCAAAAAGTTTTTTCTTTTGATTTTTGAACCTAAAGCTAGCACATATCGTTTAGGAAGTCTCCTGCTTTTGATGAATTCTTCTTTTATTTGCCGATCTTGAGGTTTAAATTTATCTCCTACACCATTATATATAGCTGCTATTTTTTCCGGAGATATTTTCAAGGTCTCAGTTAACTCATTTTTGGAAAATTGGCTAACTGTAATTATTTTTACCGCGTTTTGGGCTAGGCGCGGCAGTAAAAAACTATACCATTTGGCGAAATTTTTATTATAGTCTGCTGCCCTTTTTAAAAAAGCAACATCATGAATGGTAACTACTTGTTTACTTACACTTAATGGCCCGGTGTTACAAGGTGAAAAAAGCAAATCCGCAGCTAATTTATTTAAATATCGTGGCAATACCAACTGCTCCCACATATGTACCCTTATCAAAGAGATGTTTTTTTGCGGGATCACTTGCTGGTTTTCATAATTTATTATTTGCGGAGATACTGCCATTACCTCCCCTTTACCTATTTTTAGCAACTCATTGGAGATCTCATGAGCATATCTCTGAACACCGGTAATGGATTGGGTTAAAAAACGAGAATTAATTACTAGTCGCAATTCGACACCCCCAGTATCACCTTTGTATATAAATGACACCCATCGCCATGCTTATCCAATAACCCATAAACCTGAAGGTATCAGAATTTAGTCCGGACATTAATACTCCAATAATGCATAATATTAGAGCTAATCCTAAATAGTCTGGTTTTCCTGATAGCCTTGAATTAAAGAAACATTTTCCGAAGCACTTAACTAACAGTAATAACCACAAAGCAAACCATAATAATAATCCGGTAAAACCTAACTCAGCAAAAATCCTATGGTAAATAGAATGCACCGGAGCCCATGAAGTACCGGCTTGCGGATTCATCCAATTTCTAATCTCAGAATTATCTTTTGTGTATTCAGGAACATACTTTGCCATAAAAAAACCGTATTGCCCCAGACCTACACCAAAAACAGAATGTTTTTGTCCCATATTTATTGCAGTATTCTGTGACCCTAAACGTGCCTCATTAGACTGGGCATAACCGCTCTCATCATTTATAAAAGAAGTAACTACATCTTTTGTATCATCTACCGTAACTTTATTTGTGTTAGCAATACTTAAACCAGCCATCAAGCCTATACTAACAGCAAGTATAAGCGCTAATATCTTCCTTTTTTCAATTCTATCGGCTCTGGTAAATATTAATAAAGTAATCATCCCGCCTAATTGCGTAATTGTAATGAAATAGGCAGTCCGAGAAAAAGTAAGGACTATCATAATTATCAAATAGGCGAGCAGAAAAACATGAAAAGCTCTCTGCTTCTCGGTAAAAATTAAGCTCACAATCCATGGCATTATGAAAGAACAATACATAGCAAACCATGAAGGTTCACCTGATACAGATCTGAGCCTTTGTGCCAGACCACGGTTCCGTATATAGGGATCGATAAACTCTAAAATAATTTTAGCATAATCATTGCCGAGCAAATGTGCTATTTCGATAGCCGAATATATTCCTGCTATTATTAATGAAGCAAGTATAAATGATCTGATAACTTCTAAAAAAC
>JAAZFJ010000236.1 GCA_012511795.1 Syntrophomonadaceae bacterium | reverse complement strand
TTTCCACCTTTCCCCTTTTCCACCTTTCCAATTTTTCAGCTTTCCCCTTTTCAACTTTTGAGTAAGGACTCGATGCGGTAGAGCTTGTCCACTAAAAGGGAAAGGGCGGAGAGGATGATTTGCTGTTCGTTTTCGGCGATGGAGGTGGAGCGTTTGGCCATGAGTTTTCCCTGGTTGATGGCATTTAAGGCAGCAGCGGCTGAAGTGCAGAGCGGGATGACCTCACCGGTAGTAAGCAACAGTTTTGCGGTCTCCTCCTTTTCCTGGACCGTCTTAATGAAGGCGATATCTATATATCCGTAGGTACTGTCGCGGGTGATACGGGGCCTGCGCATCTTAAGGGGCACGAAGACCCGGCCGTCGGGCAGGCAGATCGGCATTAAAGAGCGGCGCTGCAGTTTCTTTTTCATGTCCCGGGCCTGGGCAGACAGATCCAGCGCATAGCTGCGGGCCAGAGCCTGGCGCACACTGGTAAGGCTGCGGCGGTCATAAGCATTCACCAGTCTCCCCTCCTGAAGAAACAGCAGCTCGGTGATATTCCCTTCCTCCCTGTAGACCGGCCGAAACAAAACTACCTCTTCACTGACCGTTTCGATATTTCTAAAAATTATCGACCACCCCCAGACAAATATTTTTGCACTAATTCTGCCCTTATTATAGCACAGAATGCCGTATTTTTGGCTTTTGCAATCACTTTTAAAGAACAAAATAAGCAGCAGCGGCCCCGGACCACTGGGGACCAGGCAGAAAAGCCAATATTTCGGGAAAAACCCTTGCAATAAAATTGACTTATAGGATTAATTTTGGTAATATTGTCAATATTGAGTCAGAAGGGGGGTGAAACAACACATGCCAAATAGAGTAAAATACTATCGGGAATTGATGGGACTGACTCAGAAAGAAGTCGCAGAAATAATAGGGATATCCCGTCAGTACTTATCGGAAATCGAAAACTTCAAACGAAATGTGGGCGGCAGAATCATACAAGCCCTGGCCAAGCTCTTAGGCGTAACAACCGAAGAGCTTTTTTTTGACCATTATAGTTGACAAATGAAGAATTTTTTCAGGGGGGTGATCATTTGACAGATCGCAAGAAAAACCAGCCCAGCTTGTTTACGGAGGGAAATTTTACGGCCATCCCTAATGATTTGCTCGAAGCTCTGATCAATTCGAAGATGAACGGCACTCAGCTGCGCGTTATGCTGCATCTGGCGCGCAATACATACGGATGGCGGAGAGAGACAGCCGAGGTTTCTCTGAGCGGATTCGCAGAAGCCTGCGGGAGTATCAGGCAATGGATGTCAAAGCAATTACAAGAGATGTTGGATCAAAAAAAAATATTTCGCAGTAAAATACAACCTGGTAAAACTCCGGTTTACAAGATAAATGAAAATTACTCTGAATGGGACGATAATTACCCGGTCAGTCATGAATCCTTCCAATCAGAAAGGGGGGCCCAATCAAAAACATCATGTGAACACATGACAGTCGGCACGCAGGAGTCATGTGACAGCATGACTGGTCCATCATGTGATTACATGACAGAAGGGTCATGTGACAGCATGACATCTGATACTGATCGCGCCTTACAGCAGCCGGATTCACAGCAGCAGCTAAAGAAAGAATATAAAGAAAATATAAAGAAAGAAAAAGAAAGGGGATTTTTTTTAGAGGACTCATTATATTTTTCTTTAGCAAAACTGCTCCTGGACAAAATTTTATATCGTATGCCGGAATTTAAACAGCCCGACTTACAGCAGTGGACAGAAACCATAAAGGAGATCATTGAAACGGATAAAAGAAACCCTGAAACGGTCAAGCGGGTGATCATTTTCTCCCAATCAGATCCCTTTTGGCAGTCAAATATTTTAGAAGCTGATAAACTACGGGAAAAATTCGACTATGTAAACTCCAAACGATTGTCCAGAGCAGGAAAACGCTCCTCTAAAAAATATGATGAATACGAAATATACATGGAGGATTGAATCCAATATTCAGACAACTGTCGCAGGGGTCGGCTAGCAGCCACCCGCTTACTGCTAAATGACTAAAGATGTTGATCAAGCGACGTAGGATAAGCTATCAGCTTCCCGCTCTTCACAGTAGTTAGTTGGTTAATTAAAAAGTTGGAAAGGAGTTAGAAGGAGAGCAGAAGCTAAAAAAAGGCGCGAAACGCAAAGCCTAACGAATAAAAGACAAGGAGGTAACCAATGACAAAATCAACGATAGACATTTTAAAAGACGATTATCCCCAAATCCCAGCCAAAATACTTGAAGCTCTGGACGCAGCCGATATAAACCGGACCCAGATAATGCTCTGTACCTATATCCTGCGCCAGACTTACGAAGACAATCGATCAGCAGCTCCCATCTATTTCAGAGAATTTGGCTACTTAAAAAATGTCAGCCTTCCCTGGATAAAAAATCAATTAAGGCTGCTCATAGAAAGGAAAATCGTCATCTGCCTGGAAGAAAACCCCGGCGAAATCGGATTCTACATAATCAACCCTAAAGTCTCAGAGTGGGAAGCCAAGCGGCCATACAATCAGAAAGC
>JAAZFJ010000235.1 GCA_012511795.1 Syntrophomonadaceae bacterium | reverse complement strand
CTGGCAAGCATTGTGCCGATAACTTTTTTCCATTTGCTGAACACCTCTGAGGATACATCCTTACGCTGGCAATATGGTTCATTTCTGCGGCTTATACGGTTATTGGCTTCCTTTGTGGCAATTTTTTTGCCCGGTCTGTATTTAGCCCTTACTTTATATCATCAGGAGATGATACCTACTGATCTTTTATACTCACTGACCAAAGCCCGGGAAAACATTCCTTTTCCTACTGTATTGGAGCTCCTGCTCATGGAAATATCTTTTGAACTGATAAGGGAAGCCGGCTTAAGGGTCCCCGGGGTGATAGGCCAGACATTGGGAATTATCGGTGCTGTTATCCTGGGTCAGGCAGCTGTCAGTGGAGGTATCGTAAGCCCGGTACTGATTATAGTCGTTGCCATCACCGGTCTGGGCAGCTTTGCTATTCCTAATTTTTCAATATCTTTCGGTTACAGGTTAATGCGGTTTGTTTTTTTATTTTTTGGGGCTATAGCAGGATTTTATGGTATAGCAGCAGCCATTGTTATTTTTGGAAGCATCGCCTGCTCCATGAAATCATTTGGCGTACCTTATTTCAGCCCTTTGGCACCGGTAACCAAAACCAGCCCGGATCTGGTTATAAGAGGCCCGTACTGGAAGCAAACTGAAAGGGCGGATTTTCTAAATACCCAGAACCGAAAGAGATCAGGCAATACAGTACGAGGCTGGGTAAATCAGCCCAGTAGGGGGCAAGGCAAATGATAAAAGAAGGCAAATTTGGTCCACGGGAGGCAGTATGGCTGGTTACAATAACCATAACCAGCAAAGTTTTTTTTTCCAGCCCTGCCGTTCTGGCCGGTCTTACAGGTACTGCTGCCTGGTATACCACCTTGGTTTCAGCATCAACTGCACTGATTGGCTTTTACTTTATTTTCTTACTACTGAAGCGTTTTCCCGGCAAAGACCTGGTAGAAATATTTGATATCGCTCTGGGGCGGGTGCTGGGCTTTACCTTAGCATGTCTGTTAGGTATTTATATGCTTTTTATCACTGCAACCAGGATAGCAGAATTAACCGAATTCCTGAGGGTTTATATCATCCCGCTCAGCCCCAACTGGTTTATAGTCGGGATATTTATTATCTCTGTATTTACACTTTCCATGGTGGGCCTGGAAAGTATGGCCCGGCTGGCAAAACTTTTAGTATATCCCCTGTTATTGGGTTTTATAGTTGTATTGCTTTTAGGTATGCAGAATTATGATATCAATAACTTATTTCCGGTGTTTGGATACGGTCTGGATAAAATCGCTTTGCACGGGGTCATGAGAAGCTCAGTATATGGTGAAGTAATTATCCTGGCCATATTTGCCGGCTCATTTCAGGGGTTAAACTTTATTAAAAAAGAAGGCATAATAAGCCTGATCCTGTCAGGGGTCGTAATTTCCCTGTCTATTCTTGCTTATACACTGACTTTCCCCTATTATACAGCCCAGGAAATAACCGCACCTATGTATGAAATGTCTACTTTAATCGATTATGGCAGGTTTATACAAAGGGTTGACCCCATTTTTTTATTTATCTGGGTTATCAGCACCTTTATCTCAGCAGGGGTAGTTTTTTATGCTTTTATATGGATATTCTGCCAGACATTTAGAATACAGGACAAAATCCCTATTATAACCGGCAGTTGTGTTATGCTTTATGCGCTTTCCATAATGCACCGGGACATAATAACGGTAATTTTCGGTTATGTGTCATTCATTAGAAGATTCGGCGCCTTCCCCTTGTTTCTACTGCCTTTTTTAGTTCTAATTGTGTCATTAATCAGGAAAAAAGGAGTTCGATCTGATGCGTAAAGTGATAGCCATCCTGTTAATTAGCATTCTGTTAATGAATTTCACTGCCTGTTTTGACGCAGATGAAATAGATGATTATCTTTTTGTATCTGCGATGGGAATCGATAAGGGAAAAACTGATAAATGGCGCCTGACTTTACAGCTTCCCGCTTTACAGGATGGCGGAGGCGGAGAACAGGAACAGTCCGGCGGTGACAGTGGTCAAGGCACCCCACACTATGTTTCAATTGATGCCCCTACCTTTTTTACCGGTATTGATATGTTAAATTCCTCCTTACCCAAAAAACTTAATTTTTCCCAGATGCAGATTATTTATCTTGGCGAAGAATTAGTCAGGAACGGAGAAATCGGACAGTTTATAGCACCATTGGGGCGATTCCGGCAGTTACGCAGAAGTGCTCACGTTTTTGTAGTAAAGGAAAATGCTCTGGATTTTATAAAAGAAAATAAACCTGCTCTGGGGACAAATTTATCCAAAACTTTTCAGTTATTTTACCAGATAGCTGAGACAACCGGCTTTTTCCCTCATGTCACCTTTGAATATTTTTACGAAAGCCTTAAGTCTACCAGTTATCAAGCTATGTTACCGCTGGCCGCTGTGAACGATTTTAAAAACTTTAAGAAAACCGGTAAGCCCTGGGGGACAGAATTTAAAACCGGCGGTTACTATACTGCAGGGGAGTTGCCCCGAATTGGTGAGAATAAAGTTGAGGTTTTCGGAACCGCCGTATTTAATGGGGATAAGATGGTGGGAACCCTTAATGGTGATGAGACCCGTTTTCTGCTTATGGCCAGAGG
>JAAZFJ010000234.1 GCA_012511795.1 Syntrophomonadaceae bacterium | reverse complement strand
TCGTCCGCCATTCCCGATAATTCTGAAATATGCTTACCAGGCATAAGCGCCTCCGGCGAATTTACCAACTGGATCGCTTCTGATGATGCCATTTTCTGATATCTATTCCACTCAAAAAGCAAATAAAGACCGCTGATCATAAAAACGATCACGGTCAAACATATAATAAGAGTATATTTACTATTGACAAAGCTATGCGCCGGAACAGATATCTCTTCGCTTTGATCCCTTGTACTAATCTTGCGCATCAAATGGCACCTCTTTTCTTGCTAGAAATATTACTCCATCATTTAGCTGCTAAAGCGGATCATCATTAACAATATAAAGGTAATTTATCCTTAGAGCACCATAACCCAAACTATATACTTACAACTTTGAAAATTCAATATTAAAAAAAGCCGCCCATAAAAAGAAATTGTTTCCCGATTAGCGGTCCTAACTTTACTCTCGGCAATAAAGGTACCATCAAACACTCTTGCATAAATTTGATTAGCTCCCTGGAAATCGAACGGCCCGGGAACACCCCAGCATCTCACCCCCTGGCAACTCAACACCAAAAGTCAACACTTCCCCCGTCAGACTGTGACAGCTTTAAGGTAGTAGTAGTAGATCCAGACAACGATCAGAGCATGCAGCATCGGCTGAATGATGCCCATGATCAAAATGAAGTTTATATATATAGAAGCCATTCCCCCAATCAGGTTCGCTGCCTGGCCCAGGAGCACCATCATGATGAAGGACACCACGTAAATCAGCAGCCATAGGGCAATAAATTCAAAAAAGATGCTTAACCGCCTGCCTTTAGATAATGCAGCACACCTGCGCAAGGTTTCAAGCGGGCCGTGGGACTCCAGGACCAGCACCGGCCATATGAAAACATATATGGCAAATAAGAAAATTGCGATCACCCATGTTAGCAGCGAAAACAACACTTGCTGCTGCGGGAAAATTTCGCCGCCCGCCACCGGAATAAATTTGATGACGATCACTATCAGCGCCACGATCGCCAGTTTCCACCATACCCTTACTCCGTTGCGCAGTACCGTTTTATAACTGAATTCCTGCTCTGATTCATACAAGGACAAGCCATATATGAGAGGACCGATCCACAATGGACTCAAAAGCCAGCCCGGAACATTGAAGGCCATCATGAGCTGCAGGGCCTCATTTCTCGAATTGCTGATCCCTAAAAGAATTAGCCCCACAAGAATTCCCACCGGCAGAACCATGGCCGCAATCGATTTAAAATATTTCCCATATGCCTCTAATGCTTCGGTTAAAACCATTTTTACCACCCCAATTCCTTACTTTACTGCCCAGATCCCATCCCACGCAAAAAACTGCCCCTCTGGCAGTTCTCTTGGTGTAAATTATGAAAGAAAGATACAATTGCTGTGAAAAAGAACATTTACATTATTACCAAATTTCTTCCTTCTTCACTGATATCCTTTTAATTACATGAATATTTTTTGGTTAGTTGGAAAGGGGACAATTGGGGACGTTAGACTGTGTGACAACACTTGTCTGACGTCCCGGTGTAACACCAAAATCCCTTTTGCTCCCTTAAAACATGACAATCAGGGTACGTCCCCACTGTCAAGTCCAAATTCTCTTTTTAATTGTTCTAGTTTCTCATTTATTCGCGTTGC
>JAAZFJ010000233.1 GCA_012511795.1 Syntrophomonadaceae bacterium | reverse complement strand
CAAATTCATCTTTGAAACCAGTCGCGTTTTTGTTTTCCTCGATAAAATCCTGAATGTCCTGGAGCCAGGCAGCAAATGCAGCGCCTTTTTTCAGCAGCCATTTGCGGCCGATCAGATCCAGAGATTGGATAAAGTTGGTGCCCTCCCATATAGAAAGGACTTTGACATCCCGGGCTGACTGTTCTACCGGATAATCCACACAATAGCCGTAACCTCCGTAGACCTGGATACAATCACCGATGATCGACCAGGCTTCATCAGAACAATATGCTTTAATGATGGGCGTCAATATTTCGATATAGTCCGAAGCTTTCTCCCGTTCTGCCTTATCAGGATCATGATGACGAACGTCAAAATAGAAATAGGTCTGGAATATCATAGCCCGCATTGCTTCAGTATGAGCTTTGGCATTAAGGAGCATTCTCTTTATATCTTCGTGGTTTATGATGGTGACTCTTTCACCTTTCGGATCTGTAAGCTGCCGCCCCTGGATGCGCTCTTTGGCATATTGAGCAGCATTGTAATACGCATTGGCCATGACCGACTGAGCTAAATGCCCGGTTCCGGCCCGGGCTTCGTTCATCATCTGGAACATCTGCGCCATGCCATCGCCTTTGCCGTCATTTTCCCGGGGATCACTTCCTAACAGCCATCCCCGGCAATTGTTGTTTTCTCCAATGCTCAGTGCTGTAGTAGCAGAACCTTTCATTCCCATTTTGTGTTCGATGCCCAGACATTGGATATCATTGTCCTCCATGCTGCCATCTTCATTGATCCAGTATTTTGGCACAACGAATAATGATATCCCCTTGGTTCCCGGTCTGGCACCATCTACTCTGGCCAGATAGAGATTGATGATATTGTCGGACATTTTATGTTCGGCTCCGGTTATGAAAATCTTTGAACCTTTTATTTTGAAAATGCGGGGATGATCAGTTGGATATGCTTTGGAAAGGATGTCCCCTACATCAGAGCCTGCTGTTGGTTCTGTCAGGCACATGGTCCCCGACCACTCACCGGCAAACATTTTGGGCAAAAACATTTCTTTCAGCTTTTCATCGCCAAAAGTTTGAATCAGTCCCGCAGCCCCGGTGGTCAACTCTATATATGGTGCCCAGGCCGGATTGGCGGATGCAAACATCTCCTGTACAGCAGCATAGAGAACTTCAGGCAGGACGCCTTCCGCAGTCTCATCAATTTTGGAACTGCCAAAACCATTTTCCTGAACATAACGATATACCTTGGCAAAAGATTCAGGCAGGATCACCTGGCCATTTTCAAAACGAGCCGGTCGTGCTTCCCCATCCTCATTGCTGGGGGCAACGATTTCTTTTGCAATCTTGAAAACCGGATCGATTACCATGTCAACGTCTTCTTTGCTGTAATAATCCTGGAAGCGGTCATATGCAAAAATACGTTCAGTTGGAAGCCATTCCTTTAAAATGAATTTAAAGTCCCTGGTATTATAAGCCCAGTTAAATGCCATTGAAACCATCCCCCTTATAATCTTTCAAATATTTTCTTAAAATTGCCCAGGTCTGCCTTATTGCTTTTTTCAGTCAAGCATTTAAATGATCGATCTTCCT
>JAAZFJ010000232.1 GCA_012511795.1 Syntrophomonadaceae bacterium | reverse complement strand
CCGCTTGAAGCGTAAGCGGGCATGCCGCCATCAAGATATCCAGCTACATGGTCAAGGCCAACGCTATAAAGAGCTTTTAGTGCTGCGGGCATATCTTTCATATCTTCCAGGACTAGAAGCAGAGGTTTATCTGGCGGCAAAACCCAGCCGGAAAAAGTAGCAAAATTGCCCTTAAGGCTCAGACCGTAGGCACCTGGAACATGTGCTGCTCCAAAGGCTAGCTGATCACGGGTATCAACTACCACATAGCCAGCGCGGCTTAGTTTCAAGAATTCCTCCGGCGAATATGCCACCGGTTTGTTTAGTTTGGACACAGCAGGCGCACCCTTTCGGTTGATCTCCGAGCAGCGTGAGAAATGATCGGGCGCTTCTGGCATTTCTTCCAAGAAGCTTTTTATGAATTCTTGCTCCGGGTGTTTTAATATGGCAGGATTATGCATTTTTTCAGTACCAATGGTGGAAGATAACTTGGAAGATAGAGCCTTGCCACAAAGAGAACCAGCACCATGGGCTGGATACATTTCAATATTGTCTCCTAGTTTTTCCAGCCGGCGAAGACTTGCATACAATTGAGATGCCAGTTCTTCTTTTATGTCCGGGAACAGGTCAGGCCGGCCCGCATCGCCCACCAGCAGAGTGTCTCCGGTGAAAGCCAAAGCAGGTTCTGGGCCCCTTTCAAGATCAGAAACAATATATACCGAACATTCAGGTGTGTGCCCCGGAGTATCCAGCATCTTAATGAGCAGGCTGTCTATTTGTATTTCCTCCTCATTTTTAACGGCGTAATGCTCAAATTCCGCTTTTGCCTGTTCGCTTATGTATATGGATGCCCCGGTAAGTTCTCTTAATTCTATATGTCCCGACACAAAATCAGCGTGTAAATGGGTTTCAATTATCCCCTTGATAGGAAGCCCCCAGGAATCTGCAATTTTAATGTACTGTTTCACCTCCCTGGCTGGATCTATAACAACGCAGGCATTATTTCCGCCAATAACATAGGAGAGGTGAGCAAGCCCAGGAGTGTAGATCTGTTTGAATTCCATAAAAAAACCTCCATTTCTTTAATTTATTTTCTCAGCACCATATGGTGTAGATGACATAAGTTGATAAAACGACGGCCATAAAAGCAATGGCCGTACCAGTCTTAATAAAGCTCTTTCTTGGAAAATCTATGCTATTCATCACTACGATGGTTGCCTGATGGCTTGGTATTATTATACCCAGACTGGAACCGGCGGCAACAGCCATTAGAAGAGCATCGTAATTGAAGGGAACTACACCTGACTTCCACAGGGTCACAGCAACGGGAGCCATTAGAACAGCAGACACGGAATTGTTGAGAAGATTTGCGAATAGGGCAGTAATTAAAACAAAGCTTAATATCAGCAGAAAAGGCGGCAGGGTTGCAAACACAGGACTTATCAAGCTTATCGCAGAATTCAGAGCTCCTGTTTCTTCTAACACACTGGATATACCTAACATACTTCCCAAAAAAACAATAATTGAAAGATTTATACTGGAAATTGCAGTGTGGTAAGACAATACACCCAGAGCAATCCAAATGACTACGACTATTCCAAAACCAATAGATGGGTGAAGTATGCCAATAGAAGTAAGTATAATGACTGGAATAAGACCAACAAGGACGATAAGGCTTTTTCTGCGACTGCGTTCGACAGGTTTTTCCAATGGTATATCTGCCAGCTTCATATTTGGATTGCTCTCAGCCAAGGAGTTGTTTGCAAAAGGACCAAATCTGCACAGCCGGCACACAAACACAACTATTATGCCTGACAAAATCATGGTTAGACCATGATAGGCAAAATCAAACATCTTGAACGGTTCACCAAATGCGTTAAGCCGGTAGGTAGATATGATTAGGTTGGAAGCGGTACCGATAAGGGTTAAAGATCCTCCCAGGATTGAAGCATAGGCAATAGGAAGGCCAAAAACAGATTGAGGAACTTTAGCCCTTGATGCCATTCTTTTAGCGGTTGGAAGAACGGTACCGATAGCACCCACGTTATTCATGAAGGCCGAGAGGAGGCTTGTAGCTATATATATAGCAAATACCTGGTTATGAGCTTTATGTATTCTGCTTGCTATTCCTTTGCCGAGACCTGATAGAATACCAGATTCAACCATACCAGCGCTCATGATAAGCACAGTAATGATGGTGAAAAGAGCGGGAGAAGAAAAACCGGAGAAGAGATCGGATGGATTTTTAAGACCTAGAATTCCAAGCAACAAAAGCCCTGCAAAAGCAGAGAGGTCGTATCTTATTTTTCCTGATACTATAGAAAATAAAACTGCAAATAGGACTAGCCAGGTCACATTCTGTTCCCAATTAGATAATAATCCGATAAGAAACACCTCCAGGTTCAGTGTCTATGGTACTTGTCATGGGGGCTTGGATTGTATTTTGGATAATTCTCCAATGTACAATAGGAACATTTTTATGAACATGGACTACATAAACTTGATCATAAATTAAGAAGAGTCCATATATACCTTAAATAAAAAGTATACCGTATTATAACAGTTACAAGTAAATTATATAAATTAATAAAACATATTACAATAAATTAAACCAGTAGATCTGGTAGATTGATGAACAACTCTAATGTTTAGGGATTCATCTGCTCGTGTTTTATTCCGGCCATTTTAATGGCACGTCCTTTGAGGTAATTGAGATTACTGGCCTGCCGCATAACTAGTCTTTGAACAGCGGCAGGTCCTCCTCCATGCGACGATTCAGTGGGGATGATTGACCCTTGTCCCACCAGGTATTCTATCAGACGGGTGATGCGTACCCGTTTTTCAGTAGAAACCTCAGCTTTGCCTTTAAAGTATTTGTTCACGTATTCTGCAATATCTGGATGGTCAAAGTCTTTCTGAGAAGGGGCGGTACAGATTATACCCCCAGTAATTTCAGTAGCCAGTTTGGATGCCAGCCAAACCGCATCTACCGCCTGTAGCTTGGCGGCATTGGATAACTGAGGATCGGGAAAATATACACCGGAAGCATGAGCCCGAGCCTTGTATCCCGCAGCAATAGCAGTTCCATAGGCCAAGGCTGACTGGAATGACATTTCCACAATTTTATCGCGAATATGCCCCATTTTATCACAGCCATTGTATTCTGCTGCCACCGCTGCTGCTCCATAAAGTAAATCACAATGACCTGATTTGCAACAAGCTGTAGCCAGGCGTTGAAAGCTGCCAAAGCTGGCGGCCATTATTCCCGCAAATTCCCATTCACCACACATAAACACCATTTCCTTGGGGATAAAGACATTATCAAACACCACTAAAGTTGAGCCATGCACCCCATATTGGAAATTACCAAAATCCATCTCGTCTTTACTCTGCAAGCGTCGTGCATTAGGAGCCGGGGCCTCCGATATATGAATAATTCCCGGAGCATTGGCAGGGATGGCAAAGGCTACGGCAAATTCCTTTTCTTTTTCACTTAAAGAGGTAGTAGGTATCACAATATTGAAATGAGCCAGGGCGGCCCCTGACTGGTGTGCTTTGGCACCTCTAACCACAATGCCATCCTCACGCGCTTCTACCACATGCAGATATACATCCTGATCTGCTTGCTGACCGGGAGCCAGAGAGCGGTCCCCTTTGGCATCAGTTACCATACCGCTGCATACCAGATCTTCATTTTGGACATGTTCCAGGAATTTGATAAATCGCTGATGATAATCGCTGCCGTATTTTTTATCAATATCATAGGTTAAGGCATACAAGGTGTTCAAAGCTCCGGTTCCGGCACAGCGAGCACCTATGCAAGCCCCGTGAAAAGGGGTGAGAACTTTGCTCAACTCGCCTCTCTTTATTAAATCATCCGGGGACTGGCAGATATGCAAAAATCGGTTGGTCATTTTGCCGGTAAATGGTGATTTTGCCGTCATCAGGTTTTCATTTTCTTTTTCCCTGGCCATTTTATAGGTCAAGGCGATTGAATTCAGGGTGGGAGTAAAAGCCGGGTGATCAACTACCTGTTCCACCCTTTCTCCAAAAGCATAAACCACCGGTTTCATCTTGCGGATGTCTTCCTTATACTCTTGTGCAGATTTCATAAGCTACTCCTTAGATAATATATTTAGGTTTTTAAGGATACCTATAAACCTAGCCCATTCGCAGTTATCTTTTTGGCAAGGATAATTACTCTATGGATAGAGGTTGTCTGCTTATTCCTTGGTGTCTGCGAGAAAGACTGATACCTCTATGCCTTTAATTACATTAGCAGCCCTGGGTTTGATTCTGTCTTTCTAATAAGAGAATATATAGGGGATATTGCTGTAGGTTTTTCATTTCGAGACAGGCATTTTCTTAAATTTAGGGTAAAGAACTTAGTAATGTTACCACCTCCAAATGCGAACAGGAATACCTGGAAAAGTTTAAGCTCCATCGCACTTTGCAATGGAGCTCGTGGGCTCTCCTATAGAGACTTAACTAAATTGTATTGAATATCAAAAAGAAATATATCTAACTAAAAATAACATAACATATAGTGGGCAAAAAGGATAGGAAGATAGGGGACGTTCTTTTGGCTTCCTTACATAATGCTTGCTATATTGGACAAAAATGAAGGCTGCGGTAAGAAATGCCAAGAAGAGCAAGAGAACAGAGGTTCAACCAGAAGACAGCGTCGAAGAATCTCTAAGCAGCCCAAAGATCTCGCCTCTCCTTGTTTTCACTTGCTTTCGGCAATTATAACCTTTTCGTAACTATTTTTAACCATTTTGTAACGCAATTAGCATTAATAATTGTTATTGTGATAAAAAGGGACAAGATGGTCAATGGATAGGCGAAGAGTGGTATTGCATCATACTAGATGGAGAGTGAATTCTAACATGGAGCAGGGCAGAAACACTAGATGTAGTTCTTTTATTACCAAGGAACAACTTAACACCAGACGTTATATGCCGGGATTGGATGGACTGCGGGGTTTGGCAGTGTTGGCAGTAATTGCTTACCACTTGAATCTGCCCTGGGCTTCGGGAGGGCTTTTAGGAGTATGTGTGTTCTTTGTTCTGTCCGGCTACCTTATAACTGACATTTTGGTTGCCCAATGGCAGCCTTCCAGAAGAATAAATATAAAAGAATTCTGGCTGGCAAGGGCCCGGCGGTTATTGCCAGCTCTGTTTGTAATGCTGACCGGGGTAACTGTCTGGCTCTCTTACTTCGATCCCAGCCGGCTGTCATCATTGTGGAATGATGTGATTGCCGCGATATTCTATACCAGCAACTGGTGGCTGATATTTCACCAGGTCTCATACTTCGACAGTTTTGGACCTCCTTCACCTTTGGGGCATCTTTGGTCTTTGGCAGTAGAGGAACAGTTTTACCTGATCTGGCCTTTATTGTTGGGGATTGGCCTGTGGTGCATTCCCCGGCGGAGACGACTAATCGGATTGATCATAGCCCTGGCTTTTACTTCGGCTGCCGCCATGGCAATTATCTATCAGCCTGGGCTGGATCCGAGCCGGGTTTACTATGGAACCGATACCCGCGCTTTTGCTTTGCTTATTGGCGCGGTGCTGGCATTGGTGTGGCCCAGCCGTAAATGGTCGGCTAATGCGTCCCCCCAGATCCGCAACATACTTGATGCAATCGGGGTAGTAGCGCTGCTGGTCATATTATTTATGTTTTGGCACAGCAATCAATATCAAACTTCTCTATATTATGGCGGACTTTTACTCTTTTCAATTACTTCAGCGGTTCTGGTGGCGGTACTAGCGCACCCGGCCAGCCGGCTGGGCAAGATTTTTAGTATGCAGCCATTACGGTGGCTGGGAGTCTGTTCATATGGCATCTATCTATGGCATTACCCGGTTATAATCCTAACCAATCCCGAACTTAATACTGGGGGACTGAATATTGCTTTAGCGGTCCAACAATCGCTGCTGACCATTATTTTGGCAGCGGCTTCGTGGTATTTCATCGAGAGTCCTATTCGCTACGGGAAGTGGAAAAAGTACCTGGAAAAGTTGGTGCATGCAGTAAGGTGGCTCCCTAGGTCAAGGGGTTCCCAGGGCCAGACTACCTTAACGAGTATAATATTAATTTTTGTAGTGCTGCTGGTGGTAAGCGGGTGTTCAATGATCAGCCAAGCGCAGCAACAGAGTTTACCACCCCAAGGGGCTGATAAAACCAAGCCGGTCACCGAAACGGAACAGGTCAGTAAAACTGAGCAAGTTTCGAAGGTGAATCAAATTACCAAGCGGTCCGGGACCGAAATAAAGGGAAAAACTGAAAGCGAAATCCAGACCCCAGCCGGTGTTGAGGCAATACAACAAGGCATCGACCAAGACGGCATATTTACAGGTAAAGGAGTTACGGCAATTGGCGATTCCGTCATGATAGAAGTTGGGCCTGAACTGAAGAAGCTTTTCCCGGACATTGTAGTCGATGGCAAAATTGGCCGGCAAATGTACCAGGCACCTCAGATAATCAAAAATCTTAAAGAGCAAGGGGTTCTGGGAACTACAGTCTTAATAGAACTGGGAGCAAATGGAGCATTTACGGAGCAACAGTTTACAGATATACTGGAAATACTGGGATGTGATCGGCAAATTGTGGTCATTAATACCCGGGTTCCGAAACCATGGGAAAGTGTGGTCAATGATTTATTGGCCCAGGCTGCTGCTGATGCACCCAATATTAAATTGGTGGATTGGTATTCAGCCAGCAGCAGTCATAATGAATACTTTTACGAGGACGGAGTTCACCTGAAAGAAGCAGGGATTCAGGCCTATGCGGCGCTGGTGGCGAATGCTGTTGCCCCCTAACCCTTTTTTATTGGCTATAAATCCCTGCCATTGAAAAGGAGAGTCCCATGAACGAGATTAAAGCTAGAGTTATGGTAGTTGAAGACGAAGAACCAATCAGGCGTTTTATCACCCTTAATCTCAGTACCGTAGGCTATGAGGTAGGTGAAGCAGATTCTGGAGAAAAGGCTCTTGCCATGTTGGGCAGCTTTAAACCCGACGTTATAGTGTTGGATTTAATGCTGCCGGGAATTAACGGGTTCGAAGTCTGCCAGCAGGTTCGGGAAAAGATGCCCGAAACCTTTGTTATTATGCTGACGGCCAAGGGACAGGACACCGATAAAATTCTCGGTCTGGAGCTGGGTGCAGATGATTATATGGTCAAGCCGTTTAATCCCATTGAGTTAACCGCGCGGGTCAAGGCCATGTTAAGGCGCAGGACCCATTCAAAAGTGGAAAACAATCTGCTTGCATGCGATACTCTATTGCTAGACATTGATGCCAATAAGTTTTATAACAACAATATTGAAATCGAATTAACACCAACCGAATTTGCTTTGCTCAAGATGTTTCTAGAGAATCAGGGCAAGGCGCTTAAACGCAATGAGATATTGAATTCCGTTTGGGGAACGGATTATTTTGGCGATACCAAAACCCTGGACGTACACATCAGACGATTAAGGGAAAAGTTGGAAGATAATCCATCTGAGCCTGAATATATAAAAACAGTCTGGGGAAGCGGCTACCGATGGCAAACCGGAGCCCATAGGAGCACGCCATGAAAGGAATCAGATTAAGGCTTACTGCCAGTTATATGCTGGTTATTATTTGCACAGTGGTGATTCTGGAGATATTTCTTATTTATATTGTCAAGCAGAACTATTATAACAGTTTGGAAGGGAGTCTGCGTAATCAGACTAGGATTTGCGCTGATATGTATTCCACATATTATGGAGATACATCACTGCAGGATAATGTGCTTTATAATGTTGATACATTTTGGAATCAGAGTAATGCCGAAGTACAAATAGCTGACCAAGACGGAAATATAATCATGGATTCACAGGGCATTATTTCAACGGCGGATGGCAGCGACATTAAAGAAGCTTTGGAGGGCCAGACGGGGACATGGATAGGATACATAAATGGTGAAAAAGTCATGACCGTTGCCAGTCCCCTGAAATCAGGCCCTGAAATAGTTGGCGCCTTGCGATTTGTGGCCTCTTTAAGTGCCGTCGATCAGGACATTTTGAAAACCGAAAAAATCTTTATTCTAATAGGTTTGTTGGTAATTCTCGTCGTTGGTTCAGTGAGTGTTTTTTTGGCCAATACCATTGTGGTGCCATTGCGGGAAATTACCTCAGTAGCTCAAAGGATGGCCAAAGGCAATTATCATATCAAAAGCCAAAAAAACCGTGACGATGAGATCGGTAAACTTTCTGACACCTTAAATTACCTGGCAGATGAAATCCTAAAAAGAGAACAGCTTAAAAATGATTTTATTTCCTCCGTGTCACATGAATTGCGTACACCTTTAACCTCTATTAAGGGTTGGGCAATTACTTTACAAAGTGAAAATTTTCAACAGAAAGAGATGCTTGACGACGGTCTTAATATCATTGCCAAAGAGAGTGATCGGCTTACCCGGATGGTTGAGGATCTTTTGGATGTCTCCAAGTTTGTTTCGGCCAAAATCAAACTTAACCTGGAAGAGGTAAACCTGATTAATCTGTGTGAACATTTACGAAAACAGCTAACACCGCGAGCTGTGCGGGAAAATATTGAGTTTACAGTTGATTATCCGGAAAACATGCCCAGTATTTATGGAGATGTAAACCGATTAAAGCAGCTGTTTATTAATGTGCTGGATAATGCTTTTAATTTTAATCACCCGGGAGGCCATGTTCATTTTAAGGCGGAAATTGAAAATGAAATCTTCAAGTTTACCATATCTGATAGCGGTTGCGGGATAAGCGCCGACGAACTACCTATGGTAAAAGAGAAATTCTATAAAGGGAAAAGCACGCTTTCGAAAAATGGTATCGGGCTTTCGATTTGCGAGGAGATCGTTAATCTGCTGAAAGGCCAGTTGAAAATCATGAGCGAGCCCAATGTCGGAACAGATGTAGTGATAGTTTTACCCCGGGGGGAGAAGGCAGATGCTTAATAAATGCAAGCTATTACTGGCATTGGTACTACTTCTTTTAGTGGGCGGGTGCAACATTCCTTCCTGGACGACGGCAGGAAAAATTGTTCCGCCCCAATATGATGTTTGTCCGCTGGAAGGAAAATGGTCGGTTATTGAGGAACTGGGTTCCGAAGGATACTCTGGTAAGAACAATCTTGAGGCAGTGGGCAGTTTCATTCAGTTTAGTAGAGAGATTGCGATACTAGGCAGTAATGTTTGGAACCAACCCACTTACAAAATAAAAAAGGTTAATTCCAATGACTATGTAATGACCAGATCTATCGTTCTTGACAGCTATCTAACCTCAGCCAGCAAAACAATTGAGGTAGTTACGGTATTCGCAGACTCTAATTATCTAGGTGAATTTATGAAGATTGATGATACCACAGTTATTGCTTTTGTACATAATAAAGTGCTGTTGCTTAATAACGTAGCTGAACATGCCGACGACCCTCGGTTGATTACGAATGCCAATATTGACGACATCAATCAATACAATACCGGCGCTTCGGGTATTTTTATAGGACTGAAAATACCGTTAAACAATGGTTTTGCCTATAAGACGATCTGGGTAGCGACAAATAACAAAAAACTTCATCCGATTTTGAGCAGAAATGATATCTATTTTCCGCGTACTAGTGGTTTCTGGGAGCTACAGGTACAAAGCGCACTGAAGCTGGGAAAAAATGGAGAGGAATTATCTGCGCATAATGTAGCTGAAAAAGATCTGGCTGCGACGAAGGAAAAAGGCAGTGCCCAAAGGACTCCTCCAATACCGGAAAGCATAGTCATTGATTATGTCGGCAATGATTATGTTGCCATAAACAATAATACTGGCGGCACAGTCAAACTGCAAATTTTGCCGGTGGATAAATTATCGTCACCTATTGGAATTAAGATTGTGGATTTACTGGGGGCAGCGGGACTAAAAGCTTATCAAAGCGCCCGGGAACAAACGCTGCAAACCCTGGATAGACCTGAAATTACTTGGGTAGATGAGGATCTAAACGAAGACAATTTTGGATTGATACGTAAAAATGGACATTGGCACCTGCAGGGGAGAGTAAATTATAAAAGCAACAGCATTCCTGGAAACATGGAGTTTAATATCAATATCATCCCACCTGCTAATCTAATATTTTACGATGCGCTATATCCCGGTTGGCAGAGTATAAAAGATCGGGTTCCCAATGCTCTGGACGCATTTACCTCCCCCAATAAGGATATAGCTGTAGTCAAAACCAAAAGCAAAATGTACTTTTTTGGCATCAACGGCGGACAACTGGACAGTGTGCTCCTGGGGGAAATTCCGTTGGAAGAAGGAACAACGATTATTATGGCCGAATGGGCGACCGGGTTTTATGTGGATGATTGGGAGAAGAATTTTATAAATAATGGAGCACGCGTGCTGAAGATAGTCCGATAATACCCCAGCCAAGAGGATAAATACAATTGCTACCGCCAAAAAGGTGTTTTGTTTCATGTTGCGAACCGTTGCCTGGGCCAGAGCGTAGGCATAGGAGAACTGCATTAGCTTATCCGTCATCAAGACCACATCCGCTGTTTCCATGGACACATCGGTGCTAACAACATTCAAGCATTTCCGTTTGCATCAGGCAGTTGTAGAACTTCTCTATAAGGATCTACATGTACATTTACCCGGGTGTATTTGAATTCTTCGCACATGGCTTTTTTAAGATTTCCCACAATATCATGGGTTTCATCCACCGTCAGATGTGGATCAACGGTGATATGAAAATCAATGTGTTTGATATTACCCGATTTCCTGGTCTTAAGTTTGTGAAAATCTTTAATTTTATGGCCGTGTTTTTCTATTATCTCTACTATTTTATCTTCTTCAAGATCTGTCAGCTTGGTATCCATAAGGTATTCAAGAGCACTTTGGCATAGGACCCATGCTTCCTTTATTATGAGCAGAGCTACCAATATGGCAACAATTGGATCCAATATAAAGAGTCCAGTTACCTTGATTAGCACCAGGCCGAGGGCTACTCCTATTGACGTATACACATCAGTTTTTAAATGTAGAGCATCAGCTTCGAGAGCCATGGAGTCCTCTTCTTCTGCAACCTTATACAACTTTCTGGAGACTAGCAAATTGATCAGGGCTGATGCTGTCATTACAGCAATAGCCAAAGAAGCTAGTTCAATTTCGCCAGGATTATAAATTTTTTCTATAGCTTCCTTTATTATCAGTCCAGCAGCAACAAAAATCAGCAGTCCTTCAGCTATACCGGAGACATTTTCTATCTTGCCATGACCGTACGGATGCTTCCTGTCTGCAGGTTTGGAGGATTGTCTGACCGAGAAAAAAGCAATAAATGAAGCAATCAGATCCATTCCCGAATGGATGGCTTCTGATATTATGCTAACTGAGCCGCTTAGAACCCCAGCTATTATTTTCATGATAATGAGCGTGGTATTAGAGAAGATTGACAATAACGCAACTTTTGATTTTCGATCCCATGAATTCATAAAGCAAGCCTCCTATGCCAATAGATAGTAAAAAACACCTGTAGAACAATTTACTGTCCCACAGATGTAATATCTGTTGCTGTATTCAGCCCGGCTACCTGAACCCCATGGTCCATTGCCTGTTCAGTTGGTATTCATTTGAGTGTTTCCTTATTCTAATAGGTTCAAAAGGGCATGTCAACCCTATTATATCTGACTGCCAAAAGTCTTCACTACAGCCTCTTTTACCCATTAATAATCCTAAAAATTACAAAAATATACAGTTGCGGATGGTACAAATACCATATTTACGCTAATTGTAAACTTTTGTCTGGAAAAAATAGCAAATTTAGTTAAATTGGCATATCTTTTACCAAGGGAGGTGAACTAATGAGCTCCTATGAACTTCCACCCCGTCTTATCTCTAAAATAGAGCAAGTTATCAACCATGATATGCAAGTTGTAGAATTACTAGCCGAAATAGCTCATGAAATAGACCACCCATATCTTCGTGCCATTATTACTAGCATTATTGGAGATGAGAACGGCCATTTACGGTTGTTTGCATTATTGCTGGCACTTGCAAGTGATAATAACACTTTTAAGAACCGAAGATAGCAAACAAAGATGGCAAGAAAAAAACAAAATATGAAAGGATGATAATTAATGTACCAACGCAAACGCAGACCCTCATGTACCCCATGTCCACAGTGTGAGGATTACCGTGAACAGTTAGAAGAGTCACTACAGGATGAGATATGTGATAGCGGATTCTATGCACAAATAGCTAATGAAGCACCTACCGACGTTTTACGAGAAATTATAACAAGTATTGTGGGGGACGAATATGGGCATGCACGATTACAGGCTTCTCTCTTAGGAGTTTGCCCACCGCCAGTATCATGTCCTCCAGATTGTCCAGCAGCAACTGGTGATTTTGAAGTGGATGTAAGAGCAGCAATTAGAGGTGAATTAGAGGCAATCAGAAGGTATGCGGAATTAGCAGGATGTGCTCCTAATCCAGAAGTCCGTTATTTGCTAACTTCGATTCTTGGAGATGAATATGCCCACACAAGAATTTGGAACGCCATGATACTGGCTTCTACACTCTGTAATCGGCCTTGCTAGGCTGGATAATTATGAAGCGAAATTCTGTTGCATATAATATTAGTTAATAACAAATAGAATTCTCATTAGCACTTATTAGCCATACACTAACTAAAACCCGGTTTTCCTAGTTATACATGTTAAGGAAAACCGGGTTTTTTAGCGCGGAAGCAGAGGGATGTTCTTTATGCTTTCTATACAATGTTTGCTATAATGGCAAAAGAAGGCTGTGGTAAGAAATGCCAAGACATTGTATTTAAGGCATAAATCAAGGAAGCAAAAGGAACGTCAGACTGCTTCTAGTGAGGTATCCTCTAATTATTAGCCTGTGCGTTGCTTTAAAATCCTGGCGTAGGGTTGCAGTATTATGCTATAACAATTTTTCTAAGTTATTTTGAAGCACTATGCATAGGAGCGTGAACTGCGCAAATATTCTTCATTTTTCATCTTCAGCCTTATTAACTTAATTTTTGACCTATGTGTCCAAATTGTGCGATAATATCTTAAAATACTATGTTATACCAAATTTTATACAAAATACAATTGAGGAGAACATAGCATTGAATGATAAATTTGCACATATTTTTTCTAACCTTGGTCCCTTGAT
>JAAZFJ010000231.1 GCA_012511795.1 Syntrophomonadaceae bacterium | reverse complement strand
GGCCTTTGGACCCCATGACGATGGCGCCAGCATAACCTTAAAAGGTGTGATGTCACGTAAAAAACAAGTGGTACCAGTAATATATGAAGCCTTGCGTAAGGAGAATATGATGTAATCAGGAGGCCTTGTCTGCTCATTTACATCTCCCCTATAAAATGTAAAAAAAAGCAAGTCTGTATAACTAAAATTATACACGCTTGCTTTTAAGACATGGCTTATAAAAATACTTTTCCAATCAGCCCCTTATTTAAACTCCTATACCCAGCAAGAAGCCTCCCTGGTAGACTATAAAGCATATTACCCATGCCAGAACGACTGTATAGCCTGCAGTGAAAACAGGCCATTTCCATCCGTTGGTTTCTCTTTTGATGATAGCGATAGTTGCCATACAAGGTACATATATGAGAATGAAGAGCATCAGCACATAGGCAACCAGAGGAGTAAAACCCGATTGTTCCCTGGTTAGCTGGGCAAAGGTTTTCACCTGGGTTTCTTCACCGTCAAGCAGGCTTTCCTCATCTTCCATGTTGTATAAAGTGGCCAAAGTGCTTACCACTACTTCTTTGGCAGCAAAGCCAGATACCAGAGCTACTCCGGTTTTCCAGTCAAAGCCAATTGGTGCTATAACCGGTTCAATAGCTTTTCCCAAGCGCCCGGCATAACTCTGCTGCATTTGCTGACTGGCTGTAGCATATTCCTGACCGTTTTTATCAACCATGGGAAAAGTGAATAATGACCACATAATGATGGATATGGCCAGAATAATAGTACCGGCCTTTTTTAAATACAGCCATGCCCGTTCCCACATTTGTACCAATATGCTTTTTAATTTAGGCAAGCGGTAAATAGGCAGTTCCATAACAAAAGGCTCTGATTCCCCAGGTAAAAGCCAGGTTCTGAAAACTTTTGCCATAAGTAAGGCTAAAATTATACCTATTAGGTAAAGTGAAAACAGAACATTACCCGCCATTTCTTGAGGGAAAAAAGCTCCTATCAGCAATGTATATACCGGCAATCTCGCACCGCAGCTTATCAGCGGAGTTACCAGCATGGTGATTAATCTATCCTTAGGGTTCTCCAGAGTGCGGGTAGCCATTATTGCCGGAATGCTGCAACCGAATCCAATCAGCATAGGAACGAAGGATTTGCCATGTAGACCGACTTTATGCATAATTTTATCCATTAGAAATGCTGCCCGGGACATATAACCGCTGGCTTCTAAAATAGCTATCCCCAGGAATAGGAATAGAATATTAGGCAGAAATATTATAACTCCGCCTACCCCGGCAATTATTCCATCAACCAGCAATGATTTTATCAGGCTATCTGCCAGTGCGTTATCAACCCCTGCACTCAATGAGGAAATCAGAATTTCCATCCATTCAACCAAAGGGGTGGCAACTGTAAAGGTTAGTTGGAACAAACCCCACATAATTAAGAAAAATATTGGCAAACCGATTATGCGATTAAGAAGAATTTTGTCAATCTTTTCCGTTATAGAGGTACGGTTAAGTTCCCGGATCTCAACTGCTTCTTTATAAGCTCCCCGAATATAAGCATAACGGCCTTCTGCAATTAATCCTTCCGGATCTTCATCTAAACTGGTATTAAGAATTTTGCGGCTTGCTTGTACTTGTTCAATTATTTTATTGCCATCAGGTAATGAAGCAAATTTATCTGTAACTTCCTTATCATTCTCCAGCAATTTAATAGCCAACCAGCGGGAGGGGTACTTCTTAAGCTCGGCTTGGAATTGATCGGCAACGGCTAAGGAATCAGCTGTTTCCAGTTTAGAGTCCAGTATTTTTTCTAGTTTCGCTATAGCCGTCTCAATTTCCATTTCATATCTGACTGCTTTTGCAGGCATAAATTGGTTATTGCCTGAAGTAACTAAAGCCAGAAGTTCATCGATTCCTTCGCCTTTTGTTCCTACTATCCTGACCACTGGTACGCCAAGAAGCTTGGACAGCAGGTTGTAGTCGATTGTTATGCCGATAGATTCTGCGTAATCGGCCATATTCAATGCCAAAATTATCGGTATTTCAAGTTCTTTAAGCTGCATAGTCAAATACAGATTTCTTTCCAAATTGGAGGCATCTACAACATTAACAATTAAGTCAGGACGTCCTTCAATTATCACATTCCGGGCAACCAGCTCATCTGGTGAATAAGCTGTTAAGCTGTAAGTGCCAGGTAAATCAATAATTTTTATGTTGTAACCGTTAGTTTGCAGTCGACCTTCTTTGCGCTCAACAGTTACTCCTGGATAATTTCCTACATGTTGTCTGGCCCCGGTTAGAAGATTAAACAAGGTGGTCTTGCCCGAATTAGGATTACCGGCTAATGCAATTGTCATTCTTTTGTTTTCCATTTACACGCACCCGATTTCTTCTATTTCTATAGTTGCTGCTTCTTCCTTGCGCAGGGAAAGGTGACAACCGGTCAGTTTTATTTCTATAGGATCTCCCATAGGAGCATATCTTTCCATTTTAATTTCAGTACCCGGTATAATTCCCATATCAATCAGCCTTCTTCTAATAGCACCGCCTCCTTTTACCTTGGTAACCCTGGCGTTTTCTCCCGGATTTAGATCAGTCAATAATTTTTTCATTTTTATCTTCTCTCCTAATTTAAATGTCATTTTTTGATTTTTGTCGGTTCATTGTTGCTGCAACATTGACAATCTTTGGAGCATCCACTGCATCCATCACCTTTTAAAACGCTCCTGACGCGAAAAAATATTACTGCCGCAGCGAAAATAATTATGATTGTAATAATTAAATACTCTAACATGGTAAAAACTCCTTAAGGATGATATCAAGATAATGATAATCATTATCAATTAAGATTTTAAAGCATGATGATTTATAATTCAATCACCTTTTCTAAAATAAGGGGAAATAATTTTACTGATAGTAATGGAGGGAGTTTTATGGAGATCAATATGTTTTTTGCATAAAGTAGAAATCACTCAAATATCTTTTTATATAGCTTGCCTAAAACTGTTAAAAGAGAATTTCATTTGTTTTCCAAAAGGGCATATGTAAACAGCGGTGCAAAAATGTTTTAAAAGGAGACTTAAGATGAATTTCAAGTACCGGATAAAACAACACATAAATGAAAACCGCTGGCAGTATTATATATTGATATTACTTTTCGTTCTGGGAACAATCGCAGGTAATTATCCAATATCATATCTGGAGGACGGAGTTAAAAGTCATTTGCTGGATCTAATAGATAATTATCTGCGTAGCGAACTGGCTGATACGATTACCATTAGTTTCTGGGCAGGTGCATTTATTAATCAGTTCAAAACATTGTTGATCATTTGGTTTCTAGGTTTAACTGTCATAGGATTGCCCTTGATTTTAGGAATCATTTTTGTTCGCGGATTTTCTCTTGGTTTTACAATCGGATTTCTGGTCCAGGAAAAAGCCGGTGCAGGGATAATGATAACTTTATTATCTGTAATTCCTCAAAACCTGGTTTATATTCCTTTACTAATAGTGTGGTCTGTGGTTGCAATGAACTTTTCGATATATCTGGTCAGAGGCAGGACCGCAATGAATTTATCATTGGGTAAGTCTTTGGCAATATATACAAGTCTGCTGGTAATTTTCAGTGCCCTTCTTCTGGCAGGTTCGCTGATAGAGGCTTATTTATCGCCCTGGTTATTAAGTCTGTTGTTATAATCTATTAGGAGGTGATGAAATGTTTTTAGTCATCAACAATTGGAAAAAAAGAGCATTAAACCTCATTACGATTTTGGCTTTAATTTTGGCTTTTCTTTTTTCAGTTCCCTTTTTAGCCGGGAAAGTATATCAACAGATTCCTGTTATAGGTGATTGGTTTGCAGAAGAACATCCAACCGGTAATCCTCTACGTGTTCAAAACAATGATGCAAGCGGGCAGAAATTTGATCAGGTTTTAGATCAGGTAGTGATCAAAATGCAGGATTTTTACCGGGATGATGACGATAAAAAATAAAAAAATATAATAACCTCATTAAAAAAACTTGATAAAAAATGCAGAGCTAAAGGCTGCTGCATTTTTGTTTTCTGGGATTTGAAATACAGTAAAAATAAAAAAATTACCATTTCAGAATATTCGAAAAATTTTGACACAATGCTTAAGAATTGTTTTAATAACATATAAAAAAATTATGGTGTTTAATAAAATTATCTTTTTAAGGTGGTTTATATTTCATGATACAGATAAAAGGTATAGGCCATGCTCTGCCGGAAAGGGTTTTAACTAACCAGGAAATTGAGCAAATGGTTGACACTGATGATAAATGGATTGTGGAAAGGACAGGGATCAGGGAGAGAAGAATAGCCGATGCAAATATGGCAACCTCAGACCTGGCTGCCCAGGCCGCTGGGATGGCACTGAAGAGGGCTGGGATTTTGGCGGAGGAAGTTGATTTGATCATTGTTGCCACTGCCAGTCCGGACATGCTTATTCCTGCTACTGCCTGTTTGGTACAGCAAAAAATAGGTGCCTTTAATGCTGCTGCTTTCGATGTGGGTGCTGGCTGTACCGGTTTTATATATGGGCTTACAGTTGCAGAAAAATTTCTCCTGGATCCTAATTTCAAAAATATACTTGTGATTGGTGCTGAAACTTTGTCCAGAATCACTGATTATTCAGATCGCAATACCTGTATCCTGTTCGGGGATGGTGCAGGTGCTGCAGTTTTGGGACGGGGAAATTCTGAAAATGGTTTGCTGGCAACTTATCTGGGAGCAGACGGAAAAGGAGCAGAGCATTTGTATATGCCTGGCGGCGGTTCGGCCAGGCCGGCATCGATACAAACGGTGAATGAACACCTGCATTATATCAAGATGAATGGAAACGAGATTTTCCGCTTTGCAACGCGAATTACCATTGAGATAAGCAAAAAAGTACTGGAATTAGCAGGCATGACATACAAAGATGTGGATTTTTTTATACCCCATCAATCCAATTTGCGAATTATCAAGACAGCTATGAAATGGATGAATATGCCGGAAGAAAAGACCTTGATCAATGTAGATCAATTTGGCAATATGTCTTCGGCTTGTTTGCCGGTGGGATTATCTATTGCCGAGGAAACCGGAAAAATCGGTGCGGGTGACAACATATTGATGGCCGCTTTTGGCGCTGGTTTAACCTATGGCGG
>JAAZFJ010000230.1 GCA_012511795.1 Syntrophomonadaceae bacterium | reverse complement strand
GGCCAGGCAGACTTCGTACTGGGAGCAGGCCGTTCTAAAGGCGGAAAAACCATCATCGCCTTCGAATCCGTAACTGAAACCAAACAAGGGCGGCTTTCTAAAATTGTTACCCACTTAAAACACGGCTCATTTGTAACAGCAGGACGTTTTGATACCAATTACGTCGTGACCGAGTACGGAGTAGTTTCTTTAAAAGGAAAGAACATCCGGGATCGGGTTAAAAGCCTGATCAATATTGCCCATCCTGATTTCCGTGATCAGCTGACTTTTGAAGCCAAGCAGGCTCATTTCCTGTAAGGAGGTAGTGTTAATGAGCAACCGTGTAGTTATTGTCAGTGCTGTTCGTACAGCTGTAGGTACATTTGGCGGGAGTTTAAATGGGTTCACCATTGACCGTCTTGGCGCAGCTGTCATTGAAGAAGCGGTAAAACGGGCCGGTATCAAACCCGCAGATGTAGATGAAGTGATTTATGGAAATGTAAATCCTCCTGCCACCTGTCTGAATGTAAGCCGTGAAGCCAGCCTAAAAGCAGGAATTCCTGTTGAAGTTCCTGCATTTACAGTCAGCCGGCAGTGCGGCTCCAGTCTGCAGGCTATTAATTTGGCAGCTATGATAATCATGTCCGGGGAGATGAATATCATTGTTGCCGGCGGGGTAGAAAATATGAGCAATTATCCCTATTCATTGTACAACGCCCGCTGGGGGCTGCGTTTCGGCGATGCCCGTTTAGTGGATGATGCGGCAGCTACACTGCGGGATGAAGAAACCGGTATGACTTCTGGCGGATGTGCAGAACTCTTGGCAGATAAGTATAACATCAGCCGTGAGGAGCAGGATCAATTTGCTCTGGAAAGTCAGTTTAAGGCGCAAAGGGCGATCGAGATGGGTATTTTTAAAGATGAAATTTTGCCTCTGGAGCTTAATAATCGCAAAGGCATGCGGATTTTTGATACAGATGAACATCCCAAACCCAACACGACACTGGAAAAGCTAAGCAGACTTCCTGCTGTTTTTAAACAAAACGGCACTGTTACACCGGGAAATTCCTGCGGCATGAATGACGGAGCATCTGCCCTGGTTTTAATGGGAGAGAAAAAAGCCCGGGCTTTAGGGATCCAACCCATGGCAAGAATCATGAGTTTTGCAGTGGGCGGGGTTGATCCTGCCTACTTCGGGGAAGCCCCCATCCTTGGGGTAAATCTGGCCTTGAAGAAAGCAGGTTTGAGCCTGAATCAAATCGACCTTATTGAATGCAATGAAGCTTTTGCTGCTCAGACCATCGCAGTTGAAAGAGGCCTGAAATGGGATCGTAACCGGCTTAATGTCAATGGCGGAGCCATCGCTTTAGGCCATCCATTGGGGGCAACCGGCGGAAGATTAATGACTTCACTGATTTATGAAATGCAGAGAAGAGATTGTCGTTACGGACTGGCCACAGCCTGTACCGGCGGCGGTATGGGCATAACCACGATAGTAGGAAGGCTTGGAGTTGGATTATAAGGGGTGTTAACTATGAACTATGACAACATCATTTTCAATGCAGCAGATGATGGTATTGCCACGATAACGTTTAACCGACCCCAGCAATATAACTCATTTAGTGAAAAGACTTGTTCTGAATTCATTAATTGTTTATCGGATATTGATCGAAATCAAGATATTAAAGTCATGATAATAACCGGTTCTGGTAATGCTTTTTCCGCTGGCGGGGATGTGAATTGGTTACTAACAGCTGATACAACCTGGAAGAAAAACATGATACTTGAAGCTGCAGTTAAAATAATCGAAACCCTTAATAACATCAAAAAACCAGTCATCTGCGCGGTAAACGGTGTTGCAGCAGGTGCTGGTGTTGCTGTATTGATGGCCAGTGACATTGTTATTGCATCGACAGAAGCTAAATTTGCCCCTAATTTTATTAAACTTGGCTTAGTTCCTGATACCGGGTCTTCTTATTATCTGGTAAGGTCTGTCGGTGCCAGAAAAGCTCTGGAACTGTTCTGGACCGGTAAAGAGTTATCCGCAGATGAGGCTATGGCACTGGGGATATTTAACTATGTTGTTCCCGGCGATCAATTGATGACAGAGGCAAACAAGTTCGCCCGCCGTCTGATAAAGCACAATTATCAATCCAATCTGATGATCAAAGAACTGGTACGCACCAGCATCACCAATGATCTGTCATCACAGTGCAGGCTGGAGAATTACTGTCAGATACTGGCATGGTCCAGCCAGGAGTTTATCGACGCAATGTCCGCATTTACAGGAAAACATCAGAAGGGTTTGGAGAGCAAATAAACCCTTGAAATGGAAAGGAGGATCCATATGGGTTGGCAGGAGGAATATCAAAAAAAGCTGGTCTCCGTTGATGAGGCAGCTTCCGTCATCAAGTCAGGTGACAGAATAACCCTTGCTGCGGGTCCCAGTGCACCGGTTGATCTGGTGAATGCTATATCCGCACGGTATAAGGAATTAACTGATGTAAGTATTACATCAGGAATTATTATGTATCCGTTTGGTTTTTTAAAAGCGGAGTGCAAAGGGCATATTCTTTGCCGCTCTATCTTCGTTGGTCCGGTTGAACGTTATTGTATGCCACTGGGAAATATTGAGGTGATCCCTCATCAGTTTTCATCTGTGGAATACCTGCTTACTCAGTATATTAAACCAAATGTCTGGATCGTAGAAGTATCAGAACCAGATGAGAGAGGCTATATGAGCTACGGCCCTATCGGGAACTTTGTCGGTGATTCAACCAGAAAAACAGCATCCACTACGATTGTACAGGTCAATAAAAGGACACCATATATTCATGGGCTTCTTGGTCATGTTCATGTGAGCGAAGTTGATTATATCTGTGAAAAAGATCATGAACTACCTCAAATCCCCTATATTGAAATTGAAGATGTTCATAAAAAAATTGCTTCGTATATCGTAGATATGATCCCCGATGGTGCCACCTTACAGTTGGGCCTTGGTACAATTGCCAATGCAGTAGGCTATCTTCTCGACTCAAAAAAGGACCTGGGGATCCATACTGAAATGGTTACCAATTCGATGATGGACTTAGTAAATAAGGGAGTCATCAACTGCTCTAAGAAGACTTTTCGCCCGGGTAAAATAACTTGCTGCTTTGCAATCGGCTCCACTGAATTATACGATTTCATGGATCATAACATCATGATAGAAAATATGCCTATAACCATGGTTAATGATATTCGCATCATTGCCCAAAACGACAATTTTGTTTCCGTGAATAATGCCTTGATGGTGGATCTGACCGGCCAAGTGTGCTCAGAGACCATAGGATTTTCAACCATAAGCAGCACAGGAGGTCAGGTAGATTTTGTCCGCGGGGCGCGATTAGCGAAAAACGGCAAGTCTTTTATCGCTCTTCAATCCACCGAAAACACCAAAGACGGAATCGTATCAAAAATTTGCACCGCTATACCTCCCGGCACAGCAGTCACCACACCCAGAACAGATGTCCATTATATAGTAACAGAATACGGTGTTGCAGACCTTTATTGTAAATCGATCCCTGACAGAGTTAAATCCTTAATAAAAATCGCCCATCCTGATTTCAGGGATCAGCTTACAGATGAGGCGAAAAAAGCCGGCCTCATCTAGTTAACCTGAACAGCCTATACCGGCGGCGGTATAGGTATTACTACGATAACAGGGAGGGTTGGAGTTGGATTTAAAAGAGGAATACAGAAAAAAATTAATGACCGCTGATGAAGCTGTCAAATTGATACCAGACCATTCCATGGTGGTCACCAATGTTGCGGTAGGGCACCCGGTAGCCCTGGTCAATGCACTGGTCAAACGTCAGTACGAGATCCAGGATGTAGAACTTTTCTACGTGGTCGACGTATATGATACTGATATCAAAAATATACAACCAGACTCGGGCTTGCGAGTGGATCTTGGCTATCCGATCTTACACCGCAAGGACGTTCAACAGGGGAAATTCTACCATACACCTATTCGCTTCGCCGACGCCGGCAAAGGCTGGCGAGAATTGCGCAAGGTCACAGCGACCATGCATCTGGTGGCACCAATGGATAAGCATGGTTATTTTTGCATGGGATTAGGGGCAGATTATGGCCTGCCGGCTATGAGAACCGCAGAGAAAATACTGGTTCAGGTAAGCAGTACAGTTCCCCGCAGCCATGGTGAAAACTTTGTCCACATTTCCCAGGTGGATGCCATTGTAGAAGCTGAACAACAACTGGTCGCACTTCCCGAAATCCCGCCTAATGCCAAGGAACAAATCATAGGCCAGTACTGTGCTGAACTGATCAAAGACGGAGCCACCATTCAATTAGGAATTGGCGGTATTCCCAATGCAGCTGCACAAGCCCTGATTGATAAAAAAGACCTGGGCGTTCATTCGGAAATGGCCTGTGACACCATGAGAATGTTGTGGGAACAGGGAGTGATCACCAATCGTAAAAAAACATTGTATCCGGATCGCTGCGTTTTCACCTTTGCCATGGGCTCACAAAAACTGTATGACTGGATCGATGACAATCAGAGTATCGTTTTCCGCAATGTGGAATGGGTCAATGATCCATATGTTATCGGACTAAATGATAATTTGATCTCTATCAACGGTGCCCTGGAAGTAGATTTGACCGGGCAGGCCTGTTCTGAATCATTAGGGCATCTCCAGCATACTCATCCGGGCGGCCAATTGGATTTTGTCAATGGGGCTTTCCGTTCAAAAGGCGGCCGCTCCATACTGGCATTTGAATCAGTAGCCAATACTCCGGAGGGACCGGTTTCCCGAATTACCTGGCAGTTAAAACCGGGAGCAATCGTTACCACACCCAGGCACGACATAGATTGTGTTATTACCGAATACGGTGTGGCAAATTTAAAAGCTTATTCAATCAGAGAAAGGGCCAAACGGCTAATTGCTGTCGCCCACCCTGACAGTCGGGATGAACTGGCTTTCCATGCCAGAAAGCTTCACATTTTATAGACAAAAGGCCTTTATAAATGGGAGGAGGAGTAAATAATGAGTTTTAATTTTTCCTTGACCGAAGACCAGATCGCTTTACAGAAGATGATTCGTAAATTTGTTGATAATGAAATCGTTCCGGTACGTGCCGAGTATGATGAAAGTGAAGAATTTCCCTGGGAGATAGTACGAAAAATGCAGGACCTGGGGCTAAACTGCCTGGTAGCACCGGAAAAATATAACGGCGTATATTATGATGCTCAGACAATTGCTATCATTGCTGAAGAACTTTGCCGGGGGTGTACAGGAATTGGCCTTTCCGTTCTGGCCAACAATTTGGCCTCAGAACCGGTGGTCATTGCCGGGAATGAAGAACAACAGGACTGGTGGTTTAACCGGGCCTGCAATGAAGGAAAGATCCAAGCCTTCTGCCTGACAGAACCGGGCGCTGGTTCTGACGTATCCAATATATCAACTACCGCCAAAAAAGACGGTGATTATTATATCCTAAACGGTACCAAATGTTTTATCACCAATGCCGGATATGCAGAACAATATACAGTCTGCGCCACCCTTGATAAGAGTAAAAAATACAAAGGCATGGCTTTCTTTATCGTAGACCGGGATCTGGAGGGCATCTCCACCGGCAGACATGAAAAGAAAATGGGGATCCGCTGTTCCAATACGGTGGAAGTGGTATTCGATAATGTGCGGGTCCATAAAAAATGGCTCCTGGGTAATGAAGGGGATGGATTCAAAATTGCCATGAAAACCCTGGATGCCTCCCGTCC
>JAAZFJ010000229.1 GCA_012511795.1 Syntrophomonadaceae bacterium | reverse complement strand
TCCCGTCTGGTTGAGCCGGAGCTGAGAAAACCGGAGGATATTCCATCGCCATATGCTACCACCGGTAAAAATTTATTCTTTAATGCAAGCTGCTCTTTGGCAGGGGAAGGGGGAAACAGTAAAACCAGGTCACGGTCAGGTACCGCTTCAGTCAGGATATGTCCTACCATACGGTCGATCTGATTTAAACACTGAACTTTTTCATTATCTGCCAAATAGGGGAAGGCCTGATCAGCCTTTTCCAGACGAGCCAAATCAGACAGTTCGATGATGATCAAGTCAGCCTGGGGTTTTACCATAGACAGCTTTTCCTGCAGATAAGAATAATTGGTTCCCTCATTTAATAAGCGGTGTGGCAAACTTATTAAAGTGTCGGGGCCTACATCACCCAAAGCCACCTGTCCGGTTGCATCCATACCGACTGTTACCGCTGTTCTCAATAAATCGCCGTCATAATCACTGTTGCCCAATACAGCAACTTTTAAGTTGTTAAGTCGCAGGTTTTCACCTAAGGCGCCAGGGATAGTACTTACACTTTCTTTACTTAGACCAACAACAACTTCAGGCAGGTTTACAAGAAGCACTTCACTGCCAGCAGCAGCATATCCAGTAAGGCTGAGATAGTGCTCAGCAGCGGTTTTTCCTGCCGCAGTAACGGTTTCATCACTGTTGCAGCCAATAATTCCAGTGCCGTAAACCCGGGCAATGTTACCCGCACCAATGGTTATACAGCTGTCCATATTATTCTGGCCTCTAAGAGTTCGGCTGCTGGCCAGACCCAGAGCACCATTTTCGACCATGTTATAAATATTTGGTGTAATGGAAGGAGAAATATCATTAATAGAAATTTTATCGACTAAAATCATATATACTTTTTTTTGAGCATTGAAATCATTTATGCTATTCTGAGCATAAATGCTGCCAGGAAGAAAAAGTAAGAAAAGGAAAGACAGCATAATAATACATAGTATGCTGGATAGCACAGAAACAATATTAATCTTAAGGGCCTTTGAGTGACCGAATATTTTCATAATCTCTTCCTCTGATTAAAATAATATGAATAACCAAAGAATACCTTTAATTAGTATCACAACCTACAGTAAATCTTATAATAATTTAAAGCAAAAGTCAGTAAAAGAATTAATACAGGCATATAATTAAAGATTGCGTATTCAGTTTTTAGTTTCTTCTATAAAAAAGAAAGAGGTCTTGTTGAAAATGAAAGGAAGTGCAATATGAAGTATGATGTTTATGATTTAGCAGTCTTAGGATGCGGGCCGGCAGGTTTTTCTGCGGCCATTAACGCCAATATCCGCAATAAAAAAGTAATTGTGATCGGTTCGGATATTTGCAGTCCTCCATTGCATAAAGCACAAAAGATCGATAATTATTTGGGCTTTCCCGGGATCAGCGGAGCAGAACTGTTAGATAAATTCATGGAGCATTTTAAAGCCAGTGACATTGAACTGATCGAAAACAAGGCTGAAGCCATCAATGAGATGGACGGGATTTACAGTATTTTAGTACAGGATCAGGTTTTACAGGCAAAAAGCATTGTGATATCAACCGGTATTCCCTATAAACCAACCTTTGCTAATGAAGAGGAGTTTTTAGGAAAAGGACTGGGATACTGCGCTACCTGTGACGGGCCAATTTATAAAGAACGTGATGTTATCATCATATCATACAGCAGTGAAGGGGAATCAGAAGCTAATTTTATGGCTGAAATATGTCAGAAAGTATACTATGTACCACTTTATAAAACCCTGGGATCCCTGGATAAAAAAATTGCAGTAATCGATAATAAACCTGCTGAACTGATTATCAGTGAATTTGTGGAAGGAATAAAAATGCAAGACGGTTCAATTCTCAAAGCTGACGGTGTCTTCATATTGGGTGGTGAAACAGCCCCGGACCGCTTGATTCCCGGCCTGGAAGTAGCAGATAATCATATCAAGGTAAACAGACAGCAGGAAACAAATCTTCCCGGAGTATTTGCTGCCGGAGATTGCACAGGTCAGCCTTACCAGGTTGCGAAATCAGTTGGGGAAGGGTTGGTAGCCGGGTTAAATGCCAGCAAATATGTATCCCGGCTAAGCAAAGTATAATAAGGATTATCAAAGGCTGATAGATTTGGTAAAATATTTTGTGAGAGCCTTATTCTTGTTATAAAATCAAATAAATAAGATTTAGGCTGTTGACTATTTACAAAAGCGATGCTATAATAAATTTCGTTGCGGAGCCGTGGTGTAGCGGTTAACATGCCGGCCTGTCACGCCGGAGATCGAGGGTTCAAATCCCTTCGGCTTCGCCATTATTTTATTCTACAATTAAATACGAAACTAGCCTCGGTAGCTCAGTCGGTAGAGCAGCGGACTGAAAATCCGCGTGTCGGTGGTTCAAATCCGCCCCGAGGCACCATGTAATCAGCGGAAGTGGCTCAGTGGTAGAGCATCGCCTTGCCAAGGCGAGGGTCGCGAGTTCGAATCTCGTCTTCCGCTCCATTATTTTTTCTGCGAACGAAGTGAGCGTATTATCATTGTGCCCTAAGGGTACTCCATTAATTTTCTGGAGCAAAGCGACACAAAATCATTGTGCTCGAAGAGTGCTCCATTTATTTTTCTGGAGCAAAGCAAAAATTGTGCGTTAAGGATCAAATCAAATTTCTACAGACAGTTTGATCCAGTGAATTTAAAAGAAATCAGAGATTAGTAATCGGAAAATAAGGGTTTTTTAAAGAACGTTAAGCTGAATAGTTTTTATTCTCTTAATATATTTGTTGCAAAATGAATCGAAGGTTGATATAATAATCTGTGCGCGCAAGAGCGCCAAACCCAATAGCAGAGGGATTGGGCGGGTGGCGAAGAGGCTAACGCTGTGGTCTGCAAAATCACCATTCACCGGTTCAAATCCGGTCCCGCCCTCCAATTTATGTTATAAGCTGCCCGGGTGGCGGAATAGGCAGACGCACGGGACTTAAAATCCCGCGATGGATAACATCGTACCGGTTCGACCCCGGTCTCGGGCACCATATATAAAAAGAATTTACCGAAGGTTTCAGGCCTTCGGTATTTTTTTCGCTAAGATTGCTGATATTTCAACTGCTTCAGGATCTCAGTCACACTATTTCAGGATAAATACCACTTTTGTCAGAAGCTCCGTTTCCGGGACTTCGGCCGGGGAATTATAATAGAATTCATATACTACACCGGTGGGTTCCTGCTTTTGTTCTGCCAGCCATAGGTTAATTGCGTCATATGCAGGAGCCATTTCCTGATAAGGGCCTTTATGGGTAAAAGTTGCTGCTTTCCCGGCAGGGATATATGAAGCGGATACTTGTCCCTGGCCTGTCAATTCTTTGGCTGTCGGAAAGCCTATTTCAATATCCAGGTTTTCCATATCCATATTATAATAGGCCACAAAAGGAATTCCTGCCGGTTGCTCTCCTAATTTATCCAGATGGGCAATGATTGCATGATAAGCCTGGCCGATGACCATTGGCATGTTGTTTACTGATGCTGTTTGGCGAACAGATAGCGCTGGCTGCTTTTGCAGCTCAATGATTTCAAACTGCTGATCCATTTTTATTACCTCCTTTTTTACTTTAATTTTACTTGCATTTTGCATAAAAAACATTAAAAACATTTATGCTAGAATCATTTTTACTGCTGTATAGGATTAAAGCAGTAATATCTGACGATTAAAACAGTATATATTAATGCCGTGGGAGCAAAATATAATATATCAAATGTTTGGAGGCAGAAAAAATGGATGACAACAGAATGAATTTAACAAATACTGATTATTTATCTGATGAAGAAGAATTTTTGGATATACAAACCGGAACCGTAATGAGCAGAGAAGAATTTATTGCCCAAATCAATAGCGGTAAGTATCCGGGTTATTATGTGGCTTCAAGTCTTAAGAGTAAAAATAAACAAAACGATTTGAAATAATATTTAAACTGATAAAATTTGCCGCCTGAAAATAATCAGGTGGTTTTTTGTGTCTTATTCAGCAGTAAACTGGCAGAACTAGTATTTTAAGGGGGTCAGGAGCCATTATTTTTCCGTCCGGCTTGTGAAATGCTATCAGTTTCAGTAACTGATTGACCTGACCCACTGCCATAAGACGTAACGGCAAGATACATGCTGATCAAAATTAAAACAGCCCCTGATGCCTCTAAAGGAGAAAAGACTTCCTTTAATATAATCATAGCTAAAATTATACTTAAAACAGGTTCCAGTGTACTTACCAACGAAGCCCGGGATGCGCCTATCTTTTGCAGTCCCTTCAAGAAAAAGAAGATTGAAAGGACGGTATTTAAAAGTGCCATACCTAAACAAACCAATGCTTGGGTTATGGTTAAAGAAGTTATAAATCCAAAATCCCGGAAGAACAGTACCGGCACAATAATGATTCCCATCAAAGCAAAAGTTGCCGTTAATGGTATGGGAGAAATATGGGCTACATTAGTCTGACCCACCAATACATAAAGGCCGTAACATATACTGGCCAGAACACATAAAAACAGGCTGATGGGTGCGATGACAACTGAGCCGTTAAAAATTCCTGATATCAGGATAATACCAATCAAGGCTGCTATTAATCCTAAGCCCAGCTTGATCCCTAAAGGTTCTTTGAAAACAAATATGGCCAGAAAAGCTACCAGTACCGGATGAGTAAAAAATATTATGCTGCCTATACCAGCGGAAAGAGACTTAAGAGCATAAAAGTAAAATAAACTGGAGCCAATCAGCAGCATACCCTGCCCTATTGCCAGAGGTGAAGTGCTGAAGGCAGCCTCTTTTTTTATGATTGTTTGATAAATCAAAAGGATCATAAAAGCAAACAAATACCGATAAAATGTAGCAGAACTGGGTTCAAGACCATGTATATAAGCGAGTTTTGCCAATATGGGTAAAGTGGCATACATAAATGCCGAAATGAAGACATAAATTGTACCTTTTAAAGGCTCAGAAAGCTTTAGGGACACTTTAAACACCTAATTTCTCTGGTATTAGTTCATGGGATTTGCTCTGCATTATCCAATCAACAAACCTTATTCTACTCTAATTCACCCATTTATAGAAAAATTTATTATGGAATTAAGCATAATTGAGTATTTCAGCCTCAGTCGGGATGGGGTATGATTATATTAATGGAAGTAAGTTATATTTCGTGGTAGTAAGTGAATGAATAGGGGGAGGGGTATTTATGAAGTTACTTGCCGTGGAAAATTTTCGTCTGACAGGTCGTAATATGGCCGGCGGGGATGCAATAATAGACTATAATGGCCGAAACATCAAAGCAGAGTTTAATTATTACCTGCAGGGTAATCAATGTCTTGGTATCAGGTTAGGCAGACATGAGAAGGAAGTAACTACAGCCCTTCTGGAGGATTTTATCCGGAATCACCTAACTGAGTTTAAGAAAATGGTAGAACCGGACATTGCCAGATTGAAAAAGGAAAGATTGGAAAGAATGATGCAGGTTGATCATCAATAACTTATAAAGGATAAATGACTGATCAGGTCATCATACAGGAACCAGGTTATATTGCTAAACATTAAGATAAATGTTATACTTTAAAGCCTAACTGTCTGAATGAAATGGAAAAGCTGTTATTTGTTTTTTGTCAGCTTATTCACATATAATTAAAACTAGAAGAGTACAATTTAATGTGGAACGAAGATTTCTATGTTGATTATAAAATAGAAAATAACTGCAGCCCAAGAAGATTTTTGTAGCAAATAGTTGCGGAGGTGATACTATGAAAAAAAGATGGGGCAAAGGAGATCCAGTGAATTTATCCGATTTGTTGAGAATTACACCGGTAGCAAATGAAATCATGGTTTTGGGAGAAGAATTAGACCTTGGGCCATCAGATATATTGTGGATTGTATCTCAGATTATTGATAACAGCGACGAAGCTGATGCAAATTATTATTCCAAATTACTCAAAGATGATGAATTAGAGCATGAGAATGATTGGGATGAAATGGATCTGGAAGCCATCGAAGATGAAATAGAACGTGCCATGTATATGGTTAATGTTAAAATAACCAGCGGCGGAAGATTTCCTGAAGTTGGGTTTAAAGCAGGTATAAATGAAAAAGAAGACATCATCTATTTTTTTGATATGATCACCGATATGCTGGACAAACTGGAATAGCAGAAAAAACTGATCCCGGGCTGGAGCCCGGGATTTTTTTATGTTCAGCGGATCGGTGGCTATTTTTTGGGAACTTCTTTCAGTAAATCAGATACGAAAACAAATTCATAACCCTGCTCTTTTAGATTTTTTATCACTGCCGGAAGGGCTTCAGCAGTTTGTTTACAGGTGTCTGAAGCGTGCATCAGGATTATATCTCCAGGGTGAGCACGCTTGCTTACTCTTTCAATAATAGTGTTAACACCGGGATTCATCCAGTCCAGACTGTCGGTGCTCCACTGTATAGCCGTATAGTTTGATTCTTCAATGGCTTCGATGACCTGGTCGTTGTAATCCCCGTTAGGTGTTCGAATAAGATTGGCATCAACACCTGTCACTTCTTTAATATTCTTGTGGGCTTTACTGACCTCTTCCTTGATTTCCGTTTTACTCAAATTGCTGAGATTGATATGGCGATAACCATGACTGCCGATTTCATGACCGTCAGCCTTTATTTCTTTGGCGATTTCCGGATATTGTTTTACCCATGGTCCTGAAAGGAAGAAGGTGCACTTAACTTCATTTTCTCTTAAAATCTCGATGACCGGCATGGGGGTTTTATTTCCCCAACTGATATCAAAAGTTAAAGCTACGATTTTTTTATCTGTTTGTACTTCGAAAACAGGCTTTTTCTTGCCATAAGCCTGGACATATACAACACTGCTGATCAGAATAACCAATGCAACCATGGCAATGATTGCAATCCGGGCTTTGTAGGATATTTCGTAAAAACCAAAGACTCTGGGCATAGTATCCCCCCTTAAAGTTCATTTTTACAATTTTATTGTTGGGTTATTTTCTTTATTACTTATTTTGAAATAACACACTCTGAAGGTTTTATTGTGTCAAGATAAGTATGCGGCAGAATCTGAGAAACAGAGAGATGAGCGTGAAGAAACGTTGGGGAGCAGAACATTGATATACAGAAAATAAGCAGTCCAGGCTCTTGATTTTAAGACAGCTTTTATATATACTTCTTTATATTGGGTCGTTAACTCAGCGGGAGAGTGCTTCCTTGACACGGAAGAAGTCGTTGGTTCAAATCCAATACGACCCACCAT
>JAAZFJ010000228.1 GCA_012511795.1 Syntrophomonadaceae bacterium | reverse complement strand
TCAAGAATACCGCCAACGAACTTATTCTGGACTGCCAGATCAGATCTATCATAATACCATTGCTGGCTGACCATGTGCTGAGGGAAGCAAACCACTTCTTCAGACTGTTGACCCATAGTAAAGTCCGGTCGATCCGTTCTTATTAAATATTGAAAGAGTTTCGCAATCTAAAATATTCATTTATCTATGTAGACAGCAGTTATTAAAGCAGAGCGACTGGATCATTCCTGAAAAGCACAAGGTATAAATGTAAACAAAAAGACTACTGCCTGGTTTCGAATAAATTGGAACCAGGCTTTAATTATTCTTTTTTATCTGGTTTTATTGAATTAAACTTGTTACAGTGCTCGATAAGCCGGAGCAAATGCGCAATATCTGCATAAATTTTGAGTGTATTAATGACCTGATTTTGTTTTATGGAAATCCAGCTGAGTATTTTTTATTTTTTTTCTATTTATGTTAGAATTATTTCCGCTGATCCTGTTCATTGGCTCATTTTTCATGACGCTATTAATACTTACATCTGTTTTTTATGAATTATAAAGCTTAAAAGACTATTTTAATATTTTTATATAAAAACTCATCAATACTATTTTTTTCCGTAAATCTACTGGCAGAGTGTTTATTAATTAATTTAAAAGAGGTAATAAAATGGAACCAGCCAATGAAAATGTTAAAGACCTTTGGAAGAAAAACTCGGTTCTTTTTTTGTTCAGCCAGAATATATCCCTTTTTGGTTCTTCCCTGGTTCAATACGCGATCATGTGGTATATCGTTTTGAATACCCAATCAGGGATCATGATGACCATAGCTGTTTTGTGCGGTTTTTTGCCCACCTTTGTTCTATCCCCTATTGCCGGAGTCTGGGCAGATCGCTATAACAGAAAAATGCTGATCGTTCTGGCCGATGCTTTAGTCGCATCTGCAACGCTTATTCTGGCTGTCACATTTTTGATGGGTTATGAAGAATTTTGGCTGCTGTTCTTAATGTATGCTGTCCGAGCCATTGGGACAGGTATTCAGACACCGGCCATCGGTGCGATCCTCCCGCAGTTCGTTCCCGAAGAGAAGCTGACCAGAGTAAATGGAATAAACGGTAGTATCCAAGCCCTTACAATGCTTGTCTCACCTGCTATCAGTGCCTTGCTTCTTACGGTGACCGCCATCGAAATGATTTTCTTTATCGACGTTATTACTGCAGCGATCGCCATTACTACCATGTTATTCTTTCTTCATATACCGGTTCATGCCAAAGCATTGGAGGCGCAGACAAACAGTTATTTCAGCGACCTTAAACTAGGCTTGGAATATATAAAAAACCATGCTTTTCTCAAATTATTTTTCTGTTCTACGCAGTATTCTTCGTTTTGATCGCGCCCGCTTCATTTCTTACCCCGCTGCAGGTAGTGCGCAGTTTTGGTGAAGAGGTCTGGCGTCTTTCTGCACTGGAAATTTCTTTTTCCTTGGGAATGATGGCAGGCGGGGGGATCATCGCGGCATGGGGAGGGTTCAGAAATAAAACCCATACCCTGATGCTGGCAAGTCTTATAAACGGGATCAGCATTTTAGCATTGGGGGTTGTCCCATTCTTTTGGATCTATCTTCTCTTCATGGGATTCATTGGTGTGACTATTCCGTTCTTTAATACGACTTCCATCGTTCTATTGCAGGAAAAGGTTGAAGAAAGCTTCTTAGGCAGAGTTTTTGGTGTAACAGTTATGATCTCAACCTCTATGATGCCGCTGGGAATGCTAGTCTTCGGTCCCATTTCTGATACCATCAAAATAGAATGGATGTTGATCGGGACCGGTATTCTTATATTTATCCAGGGATTTTTCCTGATCGGCAGCAAAGTCCTGCGAAAAGCAGGAGAACCTGCTGCATAGATAGTTGTTTGTAGCGGCGCGCATTGCGCGCCAAAAAGGGTACACGCCAAAAAGTGTACGCGCCAGGAATCAGCTAAAGGAAACGGACGGAGTGGATGATCTGGCAGAAGAGACCAGGAGCATATCATGTATTCCGGAAAAGCCCGGTCTCTTTATGGTAAAGGGAAGAAGACCGGCAAATGACAGGGGGTCACTGCAAAGGAAGTATTCCTTGGGGATCCCCTCGCCTTTACCTCTTTTCCTCCACACAAGGATATGCTCCTTATAGCGAAAAAATCGTAGCGGCGCGCTGTACGCGTCATAAAGTGTATAGTTAATTGTAGCGGCGCGTGTTGTGCTTGTGCCCCGGAGGGGTACGCGCCATATAGGATTGGGGCAGACGACTTTGAACTGCCCGATTATTAACTACGCATTGTTTTGCCGGTTAGGTCAGACACTTAGCTAGTTGTTATTGATAGCAACCTACCTAAGCTCACCTATACAGACAGTTCCTGAAGTAATATTGTAAAAATAAATCTTATTACCCGCTATATAAACATTTTTACTATAGGTCTTGTCTGATGATTTAAAAACCACCTTGCCATTCTCGTCAAATACCATGATCCGGTATTTAGACTGAGGAGTTTCATTAAAAGTACAAACCAGGTATTCATCATTATCACCGGTTAATTTCATTCCATCAAGCTCTGCCCCGGCGTTTAAATTTTCTCCATCCAGATTATAGAGGTTTTGATCAACACCATCCTGCCAGTAGATATGACCATTAAGAACCGAAAATCCCGCTATTTTGTCTGGTGCCTTTACCATTTCTTTCAGCAATTCTTCTTTTCCGTCATTTATGGAATAACTATACATTGTGCCTGAGCTGTGATAATAGATATGATCCCCTTCCAGTTTAAAGGCAATTACTTCTTTGTCACTGATGCGAACCGTTTCACTGGTATTGGTATTCACTTTATATATTCCAGTGGTGCTGTTATTCTCCGACATTATATCAAAGCCCAGGATATAAAGGTCATCACCAACCAAATATACATCCTCTGAAGAACCGCCTCCTCTGCTCTGGTCTTCTCTCACTCTCCAGGCCCATCCGTAAAGCAGGTCCGGATTACCCAGGGGATGCCATTCACCATCTTCCCCTTTGATAGAAAGTTCCCCGGGGCCGGGGGCGGGTCCAGCCCAATATTTGATGCTTATCTCTCCGAATTTTTTCATAAAATATCTGGTTTCGTTTAGCAAGGTGGTGGTGCCATCATCATTAAGCCTGATCAGATAATCGGTTCCCATGGTGGCTCCCCCCTGGTGGTAGGTCAAAAAAACCTGGCCCTCTTCAGCGTAAAGGTTAGCATAAACAAGAGTTTTCCCGTCCACATCCTGCCACCCGTAGGTCAATACCGGAAGCTGATATACTGCTTTTAAACGGGGAGGATCAGATAATGGCATCTGAATGATCTGCCCTTTATTATCTTCGAAATATATATATTTACTGGTTACTGCCACATTATGCTTAAAAGTGCCGTCGTTATGTTCGGCCAGATCATCAGGCAATTTTTTCTGTTCCAGTTTAATATTATCTGAATCGATCACCAGTCCATTATTATTGTCGAAGCTATAATCCCATCCAAATTCATCTACACCGAATTTCCAGGTCATGGGAAAATATGTGATATCGCGGAAAGAAAGCAAGGGGTATTCTTCCTTCCTGTTAACAATAGCTTTTCCATTGACTGTTATGGGAAAGTCAGGCACTGACGCCATCAGATACCGGCTGTTTTTTGCTGATGTCCGGTACGGATTGTAGGCTGCCGTTACGCCCGTTGTTTCGATAAAAAGGCCTTCCGTATTCCCTTTCCAATAGGATTCCAAACCTAAAAACCGGCAGTCATTATAAGTCATGGGGAAATAGGTTATATCTTTATAAACGATCAGCGGATATTTGCTGTTGATGTTATTGATCTCTTCCCCATTGATCGTTACTTTGAACTCCGGCAGTGTGACCCCTGCACTTGTTCCCTCCTGAGCCCCGCAAGCCATAGTGACCATGCCCATTACCACCAGAACGGCCATAATTATACAAAGCATCATTCTTTTCATATTTGTATCCATGCCTTTCTTTTTTCTTTATTATACTTACATTAGCCGGTAAGAAATCTTTCAGTCATCAGTTCGTGTATATTTTTGAATGGAATTTAAACATCAATAACATCAATACCAGACTTGCCCGGTTTGAGTTTAGTCGTGCACTTTGCTATTCTAAAAGCGGAAGAGTCTATTGCGCTGGAAGGCTTTAAACCATCATTGGTTTATCGACCCCGGAGAACCAATAGACTCTTTTTATTTGCTGCTTACGCTATTACCGGAACAAAAACTGATAACATTAGCTTTTCTATTCACCAATGATCTTGACCAGGACCCGTTTTTTTCTCTTCCCGTCAAATTCCCCGTAAAATATTTGTTCCCAGGGACCGAAATCCAGTTTGCCATCGGTTACTGCAACTACAACTTCCCTGCCCATTATGGTTCTTTTTAAGTGCGCATCGGCATTATCTTCATAACCGTTATGGTCATATTGATCATAAGGTTTTTCCGGTGCCAGTTTTTCCAGTAATCTTTCAAAATCACGGTGCAAGCCTGCTTCATCATCATTGATAAATACACTGGCTGTGATATGCATGGCATTACATAACAAAAGGCCTTCCTTGATGCCGCTTTCCTTTAGGCACTTTTGTATTTCAGATGTGATATTGATAAAAGCCCTTCTGGTTGTTGTATTGAACCACAACTCTTTTCGATACGACTTCATAAAAGACACCTCCGATAGTTATAGTATTCTCTGCCCCGGCAGCGGCAAACCGCCTGAATAAATTTCCTCAACTTTTAAGCTGCATTTCC
>JAAZFJ010000227.1 GCA_012511795.1 Syntrophomonadaceae bacterium | reverse complement strand
GTATAAATGGATATTTGTGTTATTGGCGGAGCAGATGGACCAACAACAATTTTTATAACATCAAGTGCTAATTGGTACACTATTGCTGCCATAGCTATTATATGTATTGCAGTAGTTGGAATTATTATATGGAATATTGGAAAAGGGAAGAATAAAAATAGCTGTTAATAAAGATTATTAATAAATATGTACGTGAGTTTATGCGCGGGTTTAGTTTAGCGATAAAAAACCACGCCAACACGCGTGGTTACTTTCTTTTATATGGTGGGCCATACAGGAATCGAACCTGTAACCTTCTGATTAAGAGTCAGCTGCTCTGCCTGATTGAGCTAATGGCCCATAAATATCGCAATTGATATTATATACGCTTGTTAAGCTTTTATCAAGGATATGTTTGAAAATCTGTTGAAAATCTTTATTTCTTATGATCATCTGGCCGGATAACATGCTCCAAGCTTGATTAACTCAGGCATATAATAAATATCTAAATTATATAATGAACAAGCTGATGAATGATTGCTCTAAATAAAGTAAAATAATAAAAAGGTAAAGGTTAATTCAATTGAAAGGGTGTTATACATGATGAAAAGAGCTCTTTATCTGGGGCTGGGCTTTCTGAGTTTGACCAGAGAAAAAGCAGAAAAAGTTATCAAGGAAATGGTTGAAAAAGGTGATATTTCTGCTGAAGATGGCAGCAGTTTTGTTGATGAATTGATCAAACGCGGTGAAGAGGCCAATGAAGAGATCAAGAAGTTTATCAAAGAAGAGGTAAAATGCAGACAGCAGGAATTATCGACCGTTACCAGGGAAGAGTTTGAGGCACTAAAGCAGCGGGTTGATGATATGGAAATGCGTTTAAGATAAGTGCCGGTTATGACGGCACCTGGTTAAGTCACACATAAATTTTATCCAGCAGGCTGTTTAGTATGAGTTTAAACTGCTGGACTTTAAGCCGTTCATGTTCATTGGCAAAACAATGATCGGTCAATTCGTGTTCGGCAATGATCAAAGCGTTGAATACTTTATCATGGATACTCATATCTGAACACTTGAAATAGTTTTCCAGTTTAAGTAGGGTTTTTTGTTCCTCACAAGTTAAATTATTCATATATAAATGAACACCTCCACTTAAAATCCTGGAATAATAATATGCGGTGAATGGGAAAATAGTTCAGAAAATACCTGCTTTTTTAGATAATTTTTTACAACTTGACGATGTAAATTATCAATGATAGGATAATTAAAAAATCATGCAAGACTTTGAACAGAAGAACCTTACCATTCGTTTTTTAGAGAGTCGGGGCAGGTGCAAGCCGATATACGGATTTTAAGGAGGGCCGTCTGGGAGTTTTCGGTGAATTCTTGGGTGAAGTAAGCCGAACGGTAACGACCGTTATCAGTTTTGAGCCGGGCTTTGCCAATCAGGGTGGTACCGCGGGAGTTTATCCTCTCGTCCCTTAACAGGGATGAGAGGTTTTTTATTTTTACAAAAGTTTCAGAAATAGAGGAGGAGATCCAATGGATTTAAAGTTGAAAATTTTAAACCTCATTGAAAGAGATGCCAAGTTAAGTGCCAGAACAATTGCAACCATGCTGGATGAGGAAGAAGCAACCATTGCTGCATTAATAAAGAAGATGGAAGATGAAAAGATCATTCTGGGCTACAACACCATGATCAACTGGGATAAACTGGGTGATGACGGAGTTACTGCCATGATTGAAGTGAAGGTAATGCCGGAACGGGAAGTTGGTTTCAACCGTATAGCTGAGCGTATCTGCCGCTTTCCTGAGGTGAAAAGTGTTCAACTGATGAGCGGTACTTATGATCTTTCGGTAATCGTAACGGGAAAGACCATGAAGGATATTTCCTGGTTTGTCTCTCACAAACTGTCAACTCTTGATCAGATCCAAAGTACGGTAACGCTTTTTATACTGAAAACGTATAAGCAGGAACATGTAATGTTTGATGAAGATGATGATGATAAAAGGTTGGTGGTCAGCCCGTGAATGACATGAACAAATATTTGTCAGAAACCGTAAAAACCATACCACCTTCAGGTATCCGCAAGTTTTTCGATTTGGTATCCCAAACCGAAGGTGTCATATCGTTAGGGGTGGGGGAACCTGACTTTGTTACCCCCTGGCATATCAGGGAAGCCTGTTTGTATTCCCTGGAAAAAGGTTATACTATGTACACATCTAACAGCGGTCTGTTAGAGCTTAGAGAAGAGATTGCCAAATATCAGAAGCGCCAAATTGGGGTGGATTATTCCCCGCAAAAAGAAATTCTGGTTACTGTGGGAGTCAGTGAAGCAGTTGATATTGCTCTGCGTGCCTTGATTGAACCGGGTGATGAAGTGCTTATACCGGATCCTTCATATGTATGTTACGCCCCCGGGGCTGCAATGGCATATGGCAAATCAGTTATGGTACCTACCTATGACGCCGATGAATACCGTATGCGGGCTGATGTACTGGAAAGCTGCATTACCCCAAAAAGTAAAATATTGATATTGCCTTATCCCAATAACCCAACCGGAGCAATCATGGAAAAAACTGACCTGGAGGCCATCGCAGAGGTAGTTAGAAAACATGATTTGATCGTGTTATCTGATGAGATTTACGGGGAACTGACTTATACCGGCAAACATTTTTCTTTTGCTTCTCTGCCGGGAATGAAAGATAGGACAATTCTTTTAAACGGCTTTTCCAAAGCTTATGCCATGACTGGATGGAGGATAGGTTATGCCTGCGGACATCCGGATATAATTGCTGCCATGACTAAGATCCATCAATATACGATCATGTGTGCCCCCATCATGGCTCAGAAAGCTGCTATAGAAGCACTCCGCAACGGCGAAGAGCAGATGCGGAAAATGATCGAGAATTATAATTACCGGCGCAAGCTTTTGTTAAATGGTTTCAAACAAATTGGACTGGAATGTTTTGAGCCCCGGGGTGCTTTTTATTGTTTTCCTTCTATTAAGAATACGCCCTATAACTCGGAAGAATTTTGTGAAAAACTGCTCTACGAGGAACAGGTGGCAACAGTCCCTGGGAATGCTTTTGGCAATAGTGGTGAAGGATTTATCCGCTGCTGTTATGCAGCCAGTGTGAGTAATCTTGAAGAAGCCCTGATCAGGATTGGAAATTTCCTAAATCGACACAGATAAGCATAATATGTCGGCATCGAATGTGAAAACTGGCATGAATAATAGCTGAATGCCATGAATTAATAAGGAATAATACGATATATAACTAGAGGAAATCAATCTCCCCAGGCGAAAATCTCTTGTAATGATAGAAAAGGGGGATTTATTGTGACATTTGATTTATCCTCTAATGAAGTCGAACTGCTGAATGCTTATCAATTATTGACTTCCGGCGGGCAGAGAGAGCTCAAAGATTTTCTGCGTTATCTGCTCTGCAAGCAATATCGGCGGGAAGTAATGGCCGCAGTATTTAACAATAATCTGCTAAGTAATCTTTTTCACAGTCTTCTGCACATTATTGAAGGAGATGAATTTGATATCAACCTGGTTTCCAAACGGATCCGCCAGATCAAGGACCTGTATTACGCTCTTTTTCAAAAAGTTCATTTTCGATATAACGAAGTGGTGGAAAACCTGGACAGCAATGAAGCAGTAAGGGAATTCGGCAAAGCATTTGATAATCTTGAAAGGGCGCTCTGTACTGGCAACGAAACCATAATTCGCATGGAGGTAATTGAGTTTTACCAGCAATATTTATGTTTTTCACAAAAGAAAGAAAATCGGAAAATAGTTGCGGTATAATATATGTAATATTTTTCGCAAGAGAGAGGAATTAATTGATGAAAATTAAATTTTTAGGTGCTACAAAAACCGTAACCGGTTCATTTTTTATGCTGGAAACTGAATCTGCTCGTTTTGCAGTGGAATGCGGCCTTTTTCAAGGCCCTAAGGAAATAAAGGAAAGAAACTACCAGGATTTTGTAATTGATCCCAAATCCCTTGATTTTGTTATTCTTACTCATGCTCATATCGACCATACCGGCCTGATCCCCAAATTGTGCAAACACGGTTTTAAAGGTCCTATATATTGCAGCCATGCAACTGCTGAACTGCTTACGGTATTATTGCCGGATGCCGGCTATATACAGGAAATGGAAGTAGAACGGAAGAACCGTAAATTGATCAGGGCAGGGAAAGAACCTCTGGAGCCCATTTATACTGCTGAAGATGCTGTAAATTGCCTGAATCAGCTGCGTTCCATCACCATGGACGAAATCTTTGATCTGGCACCTGGATTGGAAGTTCGCTTAAGAGATGCCGGTCATATACTGGGTTCCTGTATTTTGGAACTTTGGGCAGCTGAAGATGGGGGAAAACTGAAATTTGTTTTCACCGGGGACCTGGGTAATGATAAACAGCCTATTTTAAAGGATCCAACAGTAATAGAGAACACCGATTATTTGATTATCGAATCTACTTATGGCAATCGTCTTCATATTGATGTGGGTGACCGGGCAGCTAAATTGAAAGAAATCATTGAATTTACCATGGAAAAGGGAGGTAATCTAATTATACCTGCCTTTGCAGTTGAGAGGACCCAGGATCTTTTATATGATCTGAACCTGTTATCCAAGGAAGGTCTTTTAGACCCCAATATCGATATTTATATTGACAGTCCTCTGGCTATAGCTGCCACTGAAATTTTCGGAAGAAATGATGATTTTTACAGTGACGAAACCAGGCAGATCGTTGAGCAGGGTAATCATTTCCTGGAACTGCCTAATCTGAAATATTCCCGTACCCAGGAAGAATCAATTTTGCTTAACCAAAAGAAGAACAATACCATTATTATTTCTGCCAGCGGCATGTGTGATGCAGGACGCATCAAACACCACCTGAAGCATAATTTATGGCGGCCGGAATCAACGGTTCTTTTCGTAGGATTTCAATCCAAGGGAACTTTGGGAAGGCGTTTGCTGGATGGAGAAACATTAGTCACAATTCATGGCGAGCAGCTTATGGT
>JAAZFJ010000226.1 GCA_012511795.1 Syntrophomonadaceae bacterium | reverse complement strand
CGGCCGCATTGGCTGCATTTGTAATCATAAATGGGCATTATTCCTACACCTCTTTTATTCTTTGGTTCCTATATTTATTTATAGCTAATTTAATTTTTTGTCAATGCTTTTTTTAAGTTAAGAGCTGAATGCTCTGTAAAACCATCAATGTCATAATCAGGTTCCAAACTCCGTGAGCAACTGTGGTAACCAGTATACTGCGTGTTTTTTCATAAATATAACACAACCCCATTCCCCCGATGGCCAGGGGAATTGCACGCCACAAATCAAAATGGGCCAGGCCGAAAATGATTCCTGAGATAACTATCCCCCAAGTTGGCCCTAAGTGGCGGCGAAAAACCGGATAGATTATGCCGCGATAAAACATTTCTTCTGAAAGGGGGGCCAGGACAACACCTATAATGACCAGCCAGACAACGGAAGTTTTCTGCGTCAGTTCCCTGAGTATTTCCTCATAAGGCTGGGGCTCCAGATTCGGGTTTAAATAAGCTATGGGGATACTTAAAAGAAATACGATCATTAAAAGCAGGATTCCTCCGCCAACGCCATAATACAGCAGTTCCTTTTTGGCTGGTACTTTAAAGCCCAGATCCCTGAAGCTGGCTTTGTTTACCACTATTGCAAAGACATAGATCAAGAGTACTGTAACGAAAAATTGTACTAAAAAAGCACTGATAAAAAAGGTGGATTCGTTATAAGGAATACCCCATGTAAGCAATAATGCTGCAAATTCCTCCTGCCAGGCGACGAAGAGAATACTGGAAACCATGATTCCCAAATAAATCAATATGATTTCCACAAACCCCCACTGCGGTCTTCTGTCTAATAGCAATCTTTCTCCTCCTCGATCTGTTTGGATTAAACGACGATTTCCTTCCCCTATATTTTAAAAAAATATCAGACTGGCAAGGACCAGGAATGAATGGGTGAAAAATAACATGGCACTCAATCTTTCCACACGCCATATAAATATTTGTTTTAATACGATGGTTCCGGCGAAAAACCTGATAAAATTCATGATCAGGCTGAACAGGTGAAGTGTCTCCAGCATTATGAAGGCGCCGGTAAATGTGATCAATAACAGATTATCTACGACCAGCAGGGTAAGTACGAAATAGGCGATTTCCAGGGCTACGGACAAAATGACCAAAATCCGTACCGTCCTACGGGCTGCTGCACCGGTTTCAATCATCCAGCCGGCAAAAGCCGCCAGCATTTCCTGTTCAAAATCCCGCTGACTGCCTTTGATGATTTGTACAAAGTAAAGGCTGTACACGATAAAAATTATTCCGGCGAAAATACCTAAAACTACAGTCAATATTCACTGCCTCCTGTGGATGGTTATACGCTTTTTTGTTGGAACAATATCTTTTCCCGGGCTGCTCTGATCTGGTTCACCACAAATTGACGGTCCTCAGGACGATGGACATAATCCAGATGGTCCACCTGCAGAGTCAGCAAGTGGCCTTTGAATTCCCGGTAATTATTTTCATAAAATTTATTCAGTGTATCCCAGTATTCTCTTTCCACATCGATTTCATCCTCGCGGCCCCGCTTATGTATGCGGCGAATGGCTTCATCAGTATTGACGCGCAGATAAACCAGGAGCTTGGGAGGTTCCACATGTTCCAGCATGGTATGAAGCAGATTATTGTAAACAGCATACTCTTCAGGCAGCATATATCCATATTCCAAATACATGCGGGCAAATATCTTGTCGGAGTAAATGGACCGGTCCATGACCGCATTGCCTATTTTCATGGCCTGGCGGTACTGTTTAAAACGGTTGGTCAAAAAATTTGTCTGCATGGGGAAAGCCCACTTGGGACGATCGTGGAAAAATTTGTGCAGCAACCGATTCTGATCTTCAAACATTTCATTAAATGGCTTAAGCTTAAATTCTTCACATAAAATTTTGACCAAACTTGATTTGCCTACCCCTGTAACCCCATCAACAACAATTTCCACATTGCTGGCATTTTCCAAATCACCCTTCTCCCTTCACCATAACATCCCATAAAGAACTTCTATCCCCAACACAAGAATTCCAACCTGGTTTTTGTTTTATCTTTGGTCTGTTAAAATAGGATAAACCTTAATATTATAGGGTAAGCCATAAAATAATACTACCGCAAAAGGCAAGAGAGGTCTAGTTTAAACTTACACCTGTGAAGCAGGGTACTGTCCTGCACCAGCAGCAAGGAGGATGGGAAAATGTTGTTTTCACCGATAATCATCGGTAATCTTACCCTGAAAAACCGAATTATTATGCCGGCCATCGACTTAGGTTTCTGTCCGGATGGCATGGTCAACAAACGGATGATCCAGTTCTACCGGGAAAGGGCCCAGGGTGGTGCCGGGCTCATCATGGTCGGCGGTGCAGCAATCGATACATCCGGTATTTACGGCGGCTTTACCGCCATCAGTGATGATACGATGGTCGAAGGCCATCAGGAACTGGCCAGTGCCATCAAAAAAGCCGGAGCCATTCCCGGGATCCAGTTGTTTCATTCCGGACGCTATTCCTTTGCTTACGTAAATGGCGGCCAAGTGGTTGCTCCCTCCCCGGTACCTTCCAGATTGACCGGGCATGTGCCCCGTGAATTGACAATAAATGAGATCAAGGATTTAGTGATTGCCTTCGGGGTGGCGGCGGTAAGAGCACAAAAGGCCGGTTACCAGGTAATCGAGGTCATCAGCAGTGCCGGATATCTGATCAATCAATTTCTCTCTCCCCTCACCAATCGGCGGGAAGATGAATATGGCGGATCCTTTGAGAACCGAATGCGTTTCGGTCTGGAGGTTGTCCGTACCATCCGCAGCCGGGCAGGTTCTGAGGCAGTATTAAGTGTACGGCTGGGGGGCAGTGATTTTATGCCCGGATCAAACACCTGGCGGGAGATGTCTGTCTTTGCGGCAGAACTTGAAAAGGCCTCTGTTAACATGTTAAATGTCACCGGCGGCTGGCACGAAGCCGGTATCCCCCTGATCCAGGCTGAGGTTCCCCAGGGAGGCTATGCATACCTGGCCGGTAAAATAAAAGAAAAGGTTTCTATTCCCGTTGCCGCAACCAACCGGATCAATGACCCCCGGACTGCCGAAAAAATCCTTAATAACGGTCAGGCAGATTTGATTTCAGTAGCAAGGGGTTTTTTAGCTGATGAACACTGGGCTGTAAAAGCCTCAAAGAGGCCCGAAACCATTAGGCGCTGCATCGGCTGTATGACCTGTCTGGAGCAGATCTTAAACCATGAAATGACAAACGTAAGCGGTGTTTTATGTGCCATCAATCCCCGCTGCGGTTTTGAAACAGGCAGAGTGATTAAACCCGCTTTGGAAAGTAAAAAGGTTTTAATCATCGGCGCCGGTCCGGCAGGCCTGGAAGCTGCCCGGGTGACTGCGTTGCAGGGACATCATGTAATGATCTGGGAGAAAAGCGACAGGATCGGCGGGCAGTGGAACATTGCCCATATCCCCCCTGGCAAAGAGGAATTTGCTTCCCTGACTGCTTATTATAAGAATGTTCTTCCTCTCTTAGGCGTAGAAATCGCCTTTAACAAGGAAGCTGATTTGACAGCAGTGAAGGCGGAAGAGGCCGATCATATAATCGTGGCCTCCGGGGCCCGGCCTGCAGAGTTGAAGCTCCCTGCAAATGAAGATGCGTATGTGATCAATGCTTGGGATGTTTTATCGGAAAAACCCCTTATTGGCAAGAAAATCGTAGTGGTAGGGGGAGGTTCTGTGGGCTGTGAAACCGCCGCTCATATTGCTGAAATAGGAACCATAGATGCTTCCACGGTACGCTTTATGATGCTGAACCAGTCAGAAGACCCTGAAACCATCAGAGAACTGATGACCCGCGGTACTTATAATGTCTCCATCATTGAGGCCATGCCGCG
>JAAZFJ010000225.1 GCA_012511795.1 Syntrophomonadaceae bacterium | reverse complement strand
GCAGCAGCCAGAGTATACTGCGGCAAGCTGATGCTGGATCAGGGAGTCCTGGCAGCCAAAAAGCTTAAAGAACTTGGTGAAGATCATTATGATGCTAATTTCTTTAAAGGCAAGATTGCTAGTTCCAAATTCTATATCATGAACGTTGTACCTGAAGTCTTCGGCTTTGAAAGTGCAATGAAAGTTGCAGATACCAGCGCCATCGATATTGCTGAAGATTGCTTGCTGTAAACCTTATGCATCCTGCCTCAGGGCAGGATGCCATTATAAATAATTAAAGAATGAGAGAAGATAAATACCGTAATATTAGTGCGAAGGAAACAGTCACTGCGCACTGATACCTACACCTGATTATTCTTTAAGGAGGACAATAAATTGGATTGGTTGAGTGAATATAAGAAAAGATTAATAAGCGCTGATGAAGCTGCTAAATTGGTTAAATCAGGCGATTGGGTAGAATACGGCTTCGGAATAAATTGTGCCCGGGACTTTGATGAAGCACTAGCAAAGAGAAAAGATGAGTTAACTGATGTTAAAATTCGTTGTGATATTGGATGCTATCAGCATTTTACCGCCGAAGCAGACCCTGAGGGTAACCACTTCATTTGGAACAGCTGGCATGTATCTGGTCAAGACAAGAAATTCATAGGGAAAAATTTATATTATATCCCAATGAAATTTCACGAAAATCCCATGATGACCAGAAAAGATTGCGCACCTGATGATGTATCAGTTATACAGGTCACACCCATGGACAAGCATGGTTATTTTAATTTCGGCGGCAGTTCGGTTAACGGCTGGGCAGCTATGGAAACTGCCAAAATTAGGATCCTTGAAGTCAATAACAATATGCCTCGCTGTCTGGGAGGCAACCAGGAAAATGTTCACGTTACGCAGGTGGATTATATTATTGAGAGCAAGAATGAACCTATCGCTACCATAGGCTCCTCAGAACCCAGTGATGTAGAAGTAAAAATTGCTGAGTATATTATCGAAAGACTGTTTGACGGGAACTGCATTCAGTTAGGAATTGGCGGAACTCCCAATGCAGTTGGGAAAATGGTTGCAGCATCGGATTTGAAAGATCTTGGTGTTCACACAGAAATGTATGTTGATGCCTATCTGGAAATGTTTAAGGCCGGCAAAATTACCGGAGCCTGCAAAAACATCGACCGTTACAAACAGGTCTATTCATTTGCCATGGGCAGCCAGGAATTATATGACTATATAGATGACAATGCTGGTCTTGCATCTTACTCAGTTGATTACACTAACAGCCCGGTAGTCATTGCCCAGATAGATAATTTTGTTTCTATCAATGCTTGTATTGAAGTGGATTTGTTTGGACAGGTTTGTGCAGAAACAGTAGGAACCAGACATATCAGCGGAACCGGCGGACAGCTTGATTTCGTTGAAGGTGCATATAAATCAAAAGGAGGACAAAGTTTCATATGTCTTCCCTCTACCATCGAAATCAAAGGTCAGGTCACTTCCAGAATTAAACCGGTTTTAAGTCCGGGAGCGATTGTGACTGATCCCAGAACCGCAACCCATATGCTGGTTACTGAATATGGAATTGCCAACATGAAGGGCAAGAGCACCTGGGAAAGAGCAGAAGCTTTAGTCAATATTGCCCATCCTAAGTTTAGGGATCAGCTGATAAAAGAAGCTGAAACAATGAATATCTGGAGAAAATCCAATAAACTTGAAGGAACTGGAGCAATTAATTTCTAGGTGGAGTGGGAAAGTTTATTATATATTTATGAGTATATGCCTTGGGGGGAAAAGGGCATATACCTCCTGGAATAGGATTCTGTTGTGGGAGGGAGAATGGGGGTTTCGTAACAGTGGGGAAAGCTAAGCTTTCCCCACTGTTGGTTTTCTGAAATAAATTTAAATTAGTGCTTTATTCCATATTTTTGCGCTTTCCTGATAACCGTTGATTGATTGATTCCAAGAACCTGTGCGATCTGGTAACTGGAGCGGTAACAGGCAAAGGCACTCTCCAGCAGTTCCCTTTCAGCATTCTCCAGAGCTTGCCGCAGCGGTATGATTTTAGTATTTTTTCTTGTCAAGCTGGATTCATTCTGAATATTGGCAGGCAAGTCCTTTATGGTAATAATATCATTTATACAGGTAACAACCAGCCTTTCCATCAAGTTTTCCAGTTCCCTTACATTTCCTGGCCAACTGTAATCCGTCAGAATATTATATACTCCAGTATCCATCCGTTTTCCCATCCCGTATTTTTGGTTGAATAGATTTAGGAAATAATTCATTAAAACCGGAATATCTTCCCGGCGTTCTCTGAGGGGCGGTACTGTTATGGGAATAACATTAAGGCGGTAGAAAAGATCCAGGCGGAATGTGTTGTTCTCGATCATAACCGCCAAATTACGGTTAGTACCGGCAAGCACTCTGCAATCTACTTTAACGGGTTCCACCCCCCCCACCCGCATAATTACTTTGTCCTGCAGGACGCGCAGCAATTTGACCTGCAAATTTAAAGGCAGTTCCCCTATTTCATCCAGGAAAATGATCCCGCCACGGGCCAATTCAAACAAACCCGGCTTGCCGCTTTTGCTGGCACCGGTAAAAGCACCGCCTTCATAACCAAACAGTTCTGATTCCAACAGATTATCCGGGATCGCCCCGCAGTTTACCCTTATAAAAGGTCCTTCCTTTCGTTTACTGTTAGAATGAATAATTTCAGCAATTAATTCTTTCCCTACTCCTGATTCCCCCTGAATCAGAACGGT
>JAAZFJ010000224.1 GCA_012511795.1 Syntrophomonadaceae bacterium | reverse complement strand
TCAGGGCATCTTCCAGTACATCAATGGCAGATGTATCTCCATCTTTAATGATACTTAATACAGCGGCAACTTCCGGCAGAATATTGCGGGTGAAGAAACGGGCAGCCGCAACTTTGCCGTTGTAAAAAGCATAATCAAAATGATCGGAACCCAAAGCTTCCATCTGGCGGGCAGCAATCAAAGCCTGATCCAGAAGCAGTTTGGAACCATAAAGCTTACCGGTAGCATGCAGGATACGGGTGGCATATAAACCGATCATACCTATTTTACCAGCGCCCAGGTATCCGCCCATGGTCATTTGGATCTCTTGGTAATGATTCAGGGCTTCCTGCAGGATCTCAAATTCCCGTGTGAAAGCGGTGTTATCTTTATTCAGATCGATGAAGTCCTGTATCTCTTTAAGCCAGTTGGCAAATACCTGACCTTTGCCCATCATCCATTTACGCCCTACCAGGTCCATAGACTGAATGTAATTGGTGCCTTCCCAGATAGGATAGATCCTGGAATCTCTCATCAATTGGGCGATAGGGTATTCTTCGGAAAAACCATAACCGCCGTAAACCTGCATAGCTTCGGAAATGGCCAGGAAACTCATATCAGAGCAAAAAGCTTTGACGATGGGAGTGTTCACTTCCATAGCTGCTTTCGCATGGGCAACTAATTCCGGGTCGGAGCTGAACTCAGCAATATCCATCAAATAATAGGTATAGATGGTCATCGCTCTGCAGGCTTCGATAATCGACTTTTGATACATCAGCATCCTGCGTACGTCCTCATGTTTGATTATAGGAACCCGTCCAGCTTTCGGATCAGACAAGAGCCGGCCCTGGATCCTTTGCAGGGCATACTGGACAGCATTATTGTAGGCAACCGCAGCTGTTGCCAGAGCAGCATGGCCGGTAACCAGACGTTCTTCATTCATCATCTGGAACATTTGTGCCATACCGTATGCATTGCCTTCTGCATCGGGGGGATCTCCTAATAAGTATCCCCGGCAGTTGTTCTCTTCACCGAAGCTCACTACCGCCGTTGCCGAACCACGCAAACCAAGTTTGTGTTCAATGCCGGCACAGTTCACATCATTGAACTCACCGGCTTCACCGCTGGCATCCGGCCAATATTTTGGTACTACAAATAAGGAAATGCCTCTGGTGCCTTTCTTGGCCCCTTCGATTCTAGCCAAGGTCAAATGAACGATGTTTTCAGTTATATCCTGATCACCGCCGGTAATAAAACATTTAGTGCCTTTGATTTTGAAGACGCCTGGTGTATCAGTAGGATAGGCCCTGGTCAGCAGTTCACCTACATCAGAGCCGCCAATGGGTTCTGTCAGATCCATGGTCCCTGACCACTGGCCGCTGAACATTTTGGGCAAGAAGAGGTCTTTTAACTCCTGACTGCCGAAGCTTTGGATCAAACCGGCAGATCCTGAAGTTGCCAGAAAATAAGGGCAAAAAGCCGCATTGGCACCCATAAGATATTCATTAGTGCAGGATAAAATACTCATGGGCAATGCTGACTCATCGTTATGGTCTTTATTGCTGGAGCCCAAACCATTTTCCTGTACGAAAAAATATGCGTCTTTGAAGGATTCGGGAACGGTTACTTTTCCGTTCTCAAAAACCGCGTGTTGGGTATCCCCGTCATCATTGGTAGGTGCTATTACTTCTTTGGCTACCTTAAGAGCATTATCCAGTATAAATTCGATATCATCCATTCCGTAAGCATCTTTGAATCTTTCGCATTCAAAAACCTTATTCATGTCAAGCCATTCTTTCAGAATAAATCGATGGTCTCTGGTGGATTGTAAGAAATTCGAAGCCATAAAAATTCCCTCCCGTTATGTATTTCTTTCAATGATCCTTCCGTTATCCCCCGAAAACTGTTATTCCCATCACATCCCTCCATTTTTGATATCAGGTCACCATTAAAATATAATGAAAGCTATTTTTGCTGATATAGCTCATCATTAACTTTTTCGATCAGTCCCTGGCGAAGTAAATGCTGCAGGTGGTTCCTCATGGTCATCTTTTCCCAGAATATCTCGTAGATATTGTTCAGCTGAGGAAATACCATGCGGTAGGAAGCCAGCATTTCAATAGACATAGGTTGTTTTAATAACTGATAAATAGTATCTTCACGGTCTAAAACCACTTTGATATATCGAGTAAGATTATTTAATATATTTTCCGTTTGGACTTTCCGGTGAGAGGGGACAATGGTGCCGGGGCTGATCATTTTGATTTTTTCCACTGATGAGATCAAATCACCTACATCTGAACTGCAGCTGCTATACCAGGGACCTTCTATCACCAGGTCAATATCACCGGAAAAAAGGAAT
>JAAZFJ010000223.1 GCA_012511795.1 Syntrophomonadaceae bacterium | reverse complement strand
TTGATTGGATGTTCTGTGACAAAGGAGAAGAACGAGGACAGAAATAACCAGTTTTGATTTCTTGTTGGGCATGAAGAAAAGGGCGGCGGTACACAGACTTTGGTCTGCGACAGTCGCCCTTTTATATTGGGAAGGAAATGTTACCCTCCACCCCCTCATATCAAGCTACACTTAAATTTGCGATAATCATCATCCAACAGACAGTTTCAGATAAATATTTTATATTTTTTTAAGTCCCTACTTGACACAAGGTGATGACGGAATAACCGGAACCAGTACCAAGAAGCGTGAAGAATTCAACCGCATGATTGACGATTGCATGGCGGGCAACATCGACAAGGTGATCACTAAATCGATAAGCCGATTCGCAAGAAATACAGTGGATTGCCTGAACTATATCAGAAAGCTCAAAGATAAAAACATACCGGTATATTTTGAGAAGGAAAACATTGATAGCATGGATTCCAAGGGTGAGATCATGCTCACCATCATGGCGTCCCTCGCCCAGCAGGAAAGCCAATCATTAAGCCAGAATGTAAAGTTGGGTCTGCAATACCGTTATCAGCAAGGCGAAATCCAAATAAACTGCGCGCGGTTCCTCGGTTATACCAAGAATGAAAAAAAGAAACTAATCATTGTTCCAGAAGAAGCCGAAGTTGTAAAACGCATATACCGGGAATACCTCGAAGGTGCCAGTATGCTAAAAATAGCCCGTGGCCTTGAGGCTGATGGTATTCTGAACGGCGCTGGAAGAGAAAAATGGCACACCAGCAACATTAACCAGATTTTGCGGAATGAAAAGTATATCGGTGATGCCCTCTTGCAGAAAACATATACGACTGACTTTCTCACAAAGACACGAGTAAAGAACCATGGCATCGTGCCTCAGTATTATGTGGAAAACAGCCATGAGGCTATCATCCCGCGTGAATTCTTCATGCAGGTGCAGGAGGAGCTCATCCGCCGCCGCATCGTCCATACCAGCCCGAATGGGAAGAATAGGACCTTCAGCAGTACGCACAGCTTTTCAAATATGATTGTCTGTGGAGGCTGCGGGGAGTTTTTCCGTAGGATTCATTGGAACAACCGAGGGAAAAAGTCAGTTGTTTGGCGATGCATTAGCAGATTGGAAAACACCGGCCAGTTTTGCGATGCCCGCACGGTATTGGAGAGCACCATTGAGCAGCTGCTGGTAACCGCCATTAATCAAACCCTCTGCGACAAGGACTCCTTCCTTTCCACCCTTAAGAACAACATCGAAAATGTCTTAATCCATGAAAACGACACCACCCTGGCTGACATCGACAAGCGGCTTGAGGAGCTTCAAACTGAGCTTGTGAAGTTGGCTAACTCTAAGGCTGAATATGATAAAGTGGGCGATGAAATTTACCGCCTGCGTGACGAAAAGCAAAAAGTACAGCTCGATATCATTGGGCGGGACGAACTGAAAAATCGCATTTCTGATATGGGCGATTTCCTAAAGGGACAACCCACAGCAATTACCGAATATGACGAGTCCCTTGTCCGGCGGCTAATTGAAAAAGTCACCGTCTACGAGGACAAATTCACCGTGGAATTCAAATCTGGTGTTAGTATTGAAATTGAGTGATATTCCTATATAACATGAAACCCTGCTAACCATTACTGTCGGCAGGGTTTCGTTATTTTTTTCCCATGATAATAAATTCATTTGCATTTTCTTGTATTGCACGATTGTATTTTTTAACTGCTTCCTCAGTTACATGTGTTATGTAATAATTGCCATCATCTTCTGTCGCTTTTCCTTGGCACATTAATATATTTGGTGTTATCGGAAGCAATCCCATCAATTTTCCATCTTCTCTTGTATAAGTAAATGCCGGATTATCATTTGTATTAAACGTCACATCTCCATCTGCAACAAGAAAATGAAATGATGTATACTGTAAATTAGCCATTGCATTCTTATATATAATTCCTTCGTCATTTAAATATTGGCGATAAAACTTCAACAGCAGACAATGTCTCATTTCATCAGCGGCATTGTCAAGCATATTAAGAAACCTTTCTTCTTTTGGTATATCAATTTCATCGAGCTGCATCACATCTTTGCACAGCCATTTAACAGCATCGTCAAATTGGATATTAGATTTTATACTTCTCCAATCTAAGGCTGTATAGAATTTCATTAAATATTCTCTTTCAAATGCCGGAACTGAATCGGTTTTTGCAAACAAGATCTTTAATTCTATTTGTTTTCTAATGAGATCCCATTTATCTTCATATTTTTCAGACCAATTTATTTCAATGTCACGTATTTTTATATTATCAATCTCACCTTTTATTTTTCTCCTGCTTACCAACGAACCATCAGCTCTGGTAATTTCCCAATTTTCAAAATCATAATATATCCGATTAAGTTCTAATGTATCAGATATAATTTTACCTTCATACTTAACATCATATTGTGAAACGGGGGCAAAAAGAATATCTGCATCCTCTTTTGTGCAAATAACCATTCCAGCAACAATTGAATGGTAATGATTTATCCCAGAAATATTTGCTTTGTTTCGCTCTGCAATGCGTTCATCATCAAGATAATTTACATAAAGCGTTCCGTTTCCGTGCGCCCAAGCCGCCATATATGTCTGGGGGATTAAATGATGATATTTTGCTTGTGATTCTGCCATGTTTTATCCTCCATTTTCTATACATCCAACCTGACCACACAACCTCTGCTTTTTCAAAAAACATCTAAATCGACCACTCGCGAACCCATGTTATCTAAATCGACCACTCGTCAAACACTGACATCTAAATCGCTCTGTCACCTAAAAAATCACGCCTCTGGACTTATTTCCTTAAACCGATATTATCACGATTTTAGCACATCAGATTTTTGCTCTTAAATCCTGAAAAGCCCAGTATTACTGGACTTTCCACACACTCACTTCTAAACCCTTGATAGAGTAGAGCAGTGGGATTGCCACCGCCCCCTCATCAAACCGTACGTGCGGTTTTCCCGCATACGGCTTTCCGATATTCTTCTTCCTTCAGCATTCAGCCGCAAATACTTGCTAGTCC
>JAAZFJ010000222.1 GCA_012511795.1 Syntrophomonadaceae bacterium | reverse complement strand
TTATCCCGACGGGAAACCCTAACAATAGCGGGCTTTTTAATTAATCCTAAGAGTCCCTTGCTGGGCTCCTCGACGATTTCAATAATCGCATCGTCTATCTCACATTCCAATTCATCCAAAGCCGCTTTGATGGCTTCATTAACGCTTTTTCCCCGCTTTTCGATACTTTGTGCTCCCACTTTTCTTCTTTCCTCCTTTGGCCCTCCCCGCTTCCTGCTGCTGGGCTTTAACCTCCGGTTTCACTGGCTTCTCAACCGGTGCTTTTTTTTCTTCTGGCTCAGGTTTCTTTACAGCGGGTGCTTCTACTTCCACCTGCAGGCCGGTGCCGGTGTCCGCTACTAATTGAGTAGATCGGTTAACATAAAGCTGCTGTAAAATACCTAATATGTTGAAGGTTACCCAGTATAATGGAAGCCCCGCTGGTAAAGTCGCGGCTATCCAGGCCATAAATAATGGCATGATATACAGCATGGTTTTCTGGGTGGGATCTTGGGTATTTACCGTGGATAGTTTCGACTGATAATAAGTAGAGGCCGCAGCCAGTACGGCCAGCAAAAAATATGGATCCCGCTCCCCTATGTTGGGAATCCATAAAAAACTAGCATGTTCGACGACCGCAAACTCCAAATGTAATAGCGATTGATAAAATGCTATAAAGATAGGCATTTGAATAAGTAAAGGCAAACAAGAACTAAAAGGACTAACTCCGTGTTCTTTGTACATTTCCATCGTTTTGGTCTGCATCATCTGGGGATTATCTTTATACTTGTCCTGAATGTATTTCATTTTAGGCTGTAATTGCTGCATAGCCCGCATGGAATGCATTTGCTTCTGGGTCAATGGAAACATTACCAGTTTAATAGTTATGGTCATGAAAATAATTGCCAAACCATAATTTGGCAACCCCATCTGTCCTGTTAGCAAGTACATCCACTGAATTACATCAGCAAACCATTGTACAAATGCTTGCCACAAATTAAACCCTGCTTACCAAAATCCCGGCAGCAGGTTCCACCTCCTCGTTAAACCAGCCTGACTCAGTTTTTGTAACTCAGTTGCCTTTTTATGACCCATTATGGCACTGGGTCATATCCCCCCGCTTGCCAGGGGTTACACCGTAGTATTCTTCGCACTGCCAACCATCCGCCCTTGAATATACCGTATTTATCCACTGCTTGGATCGCATAATTAGAACAGGATGGATAAAAGCGGCAGGCTGGCGGCCGAAAACAGGTAACTGCTTGATATATTTTTACCAAGAAAATGGTTACTTTCCTCATCTGTGCTGGGCCTTTCCCATTACAACACTAAGGTCCTTTTCGAGCTGATGATATTCAGCTGAGCCGGCATGGTGACGTACAATCATTACAATGTCGTATCCCGGTGGTAGGCTAGGATCCATTCTGTGCACCAAGTCTCGAAGCTGTCTTTTTATCCGATTACGGATTACTGCTTTTCCTACCTTTACACTGGTAACAAATCCATAGCGATTACGATCCAGATGGTTTTTCATAATGTAAAGAATTATGAATCTCCCCGGGATTTTTTTGCCATTCTTGTAAATATTGTTATATTCCTGAGTAGTCGTTATTCTAAATTCTCTACCCAGCATGGAAACCCTTCCTCAGGCTAAAATAAAAGGCCGTTACCACGACCTTAAGCCGAAATAGTTTTTCTGCCTTTTCTGCGGCGACTTGCCAAAACCCTGCGCCCCGCACTGGTTGACATACGGCTACGAAAACCGTGTACTTTTTTTCTCTGGCGGGTCTTGGGCTGATAGGTTCTCTTCATTATAAAATGGCCCCCTTCTCTAAATAGCACCTATTATTATAGAGATGCCGTCGCAGGCATGTCAAGCCGTAACCATATCGATACTTTGAAACTGAGCGTTTATTTGCTATCATTAATACTATGTTTGGCTTATTTTTCAGGTTATACTAATTATGTACTCAAATATCATCTCGTTTTTTTGTTTTGTCCACATAAAAGACTTTTCAACAGAACGCTTTTTCCACATAGTACACAGGAGGATTGTGAATGCCCTACCAACACGACTATGCCACAGCCTGGACCAAGGTTATGCAGATCATCCGTGAAGAAATTGGTTCTACCAGCTTTGATATATGGTTTTCGGCGACCAAATTTAGCGATGTGCGCAGCAATAAAGTTTATATGTCGGTTCCTAACACCCTGACCAAGGAGTGGATAGAATCCCGCTACTTAGACACTATACTAAACCACCTAAGAGCTCTTACTAATCAAGATGTTACTTTAGCGCTAATTACCGATGCTCTTCCTCATCAAGAAGGGAACTCTTCCTTTCTTAATACTAAATATACTTTTGATACCTTTGTGGTAGGCAACAGTAACCGTTTTGCTCATGCCGCCTGTTATGCAGTAGGTGAATCACCAGCTCGGGCTTATAATCCCCTTTTTATTTATGGAGGAGTGGGATTAGGTAAAACTCATTTAATGCAGGCCATCGGCCATCGTATCATGGAGAAAAATAGATCCTCCACGGTTACTTATGTGTCTTCCGAACAGTTTACCAATGAATTGATCGGTTCCATTCGCGATGACAAAACCTCTGGTTTTCGCAACAAATATCGCAATATAGATGTACTCCTGGTCGATGATATTCAGTTTTTAGCCGGCAAAGAACGTACTCAAGAGGAATTTTTCCACACTTTTAATAGTTTATACGAAGCTAATAAACAATTAGTGATCTCCAGCGATCGGCCGCCCCGAAATATCCCTACTCTGGAAGATCGCCTGCGCAGTCGCTTTGAATGGGGTTTGATCTGTGATATCCAGCCCCCCGATCTGGAAACCCGTATTGCTATCTTGCGCAAAAAAGCGCAGATGGAAAATT
>JAAZFJ010000221.1 GCA_012511795.1 Syntrophomonadaceae bacterium | reverse complement strand
GTGGAAATCACCGCTTCAGTCATCGGCAACGAAGAAGCCCTGGTGCTGCCGCTGATTGAGATTACATCGGTCAATGAGTTTTATGACTATGAATCCAAATATACGCCGGGCATGTGCAGTCATATTATACCTGCCCGTATCGACGATAAGATACGCAGGGAAATCGAAACCATTAGTAAAAAAACCTATGAAGCATTGGGCTGCCGGGGTTTTTCCAGAATTGACTTTATCGTTGACCAATTAGGCAACCCTTATGTATTGGAAGTCAACACCATCCCGGGAATGACTGACATGAGTCTGGTCCCTGATGCGGCCAGAGCAGCGGGAATGAGTTTTAAGCAGCTGGTTGAATATATCGTCCGGCTGGCATTGGACAAATAACGGAAATACTGTGATAAGGAAGCGTAGAATAACGGGCGGGCGGAGTGCTTGATATGACCAACTTTTTACCGGCTGGAATAATCAATGATTCCATTGAAGACATCTTTGAAAAGGTGCTGGAACTGAAGAAAATAGCAGAGGAAAATGATCGGGAAAAATTGCTTAAGGGTTTAAATGAACTGGAAAATATAGCCCTCGACCTTTGGGCTTTTATCGATCAATTTCCCTGTCAGCCCATTATTTATACCGGCCAGGGAAAGACGGAAGAATTGATCAACCGGCTGGAATGGGCGTTAACGCTTACCGATGAGAATGATTTAATCGCCATTGAGCAGCGTTTGAAAAGCGGCGGTAATGGGAAATAAAGCTATAGCCTATCTCCAGGCACTGAACTTTCTTTCGATCATGTCTACCATGGTGAACAGAACAAAGCCCATAAGGCTTAAAACCACGATTCCTCCGTACATATCCAGGTAATTCACCCGCATCCAGGCATCCATGATAAAATAGCCCATTCCGAATTCTGTGCCGAATGTTTCGGTGAAAAACAGTATAGATATGGCAGTTCCAAGGGCCAGACGGGCGGAGGTCAGTACTTCTCCCATGGAAGCAGGAATAATGATCTCGGTAAACATGTGCCTTTTGCCGGCACCCAGTGACTGCAGAGAACGGAATACTTCCTGGGGAATGGCTTTTACCGCATCCCGGGAGGTTATGATGATTTGAAAGATCACAATCAAAACTATCATGATCAGTTTGGATGCTTCCCCTAATCCAAACAAAAGCATTATTATAGGAAGCAGTGCGATTTTGGGAATAGGATAAGTAAAATACACCAGGGGGGACAGGACTTTGTCTATCTTTTCGAAATAACCCATCAAAAAGCCGGTGGGCACGCCAATGATTACTGCAATAGCCAGTCCCATGATAATTCTGCCCAGGCTGTACCATAGATGTGTACTTATTTTATCAGCAAAAATCTGGCCCAGGTTCACCAAAACTGCCAGGGGTTCTGGAATAATGGGCAGCTTTAAGAGCCAGGCCAAAAGCTGCCAAATTATGATCACCATTATCATTCCATATGATGCACCCCGCAAGGTGTTATTAAAATGCACCCATTATCATCCTTTGTTCAGTAATTGCCGTAAATGCATGGACATATCATAGTACTCTTCCCGGCTGCGCAGATTATCCATCTGAAAGCAGGGGTTGTCCAGCACCTTGAGGATCTTGCCCGGGGCAGGGGAGAATACCACGATTTTGCTGCCCAGGTACAGTGCTTCATCAACACTATGGGTAATAAAAACAGTGGTCACATTATTTTCTTTCCAAATATTCAAAAAAAGCTCCTGCAGTTCTTCCCGGTTAATGGCATCCAGAGCAGAGAAGGGCTCATCCATTAAAAGCAAGTCCGGCTTAAGCATGAAAGCCCGGGCAATGGCAACTCTTTGCTGCTGCCCGCCGCTAATTTCCTTGGGGTACCTGTCCAGCAGTTTGTCAATGCCCAGTTTCTGCAGAAGATATTTTCCGTACTCATCCAGGCCCCGTTGGGCATTTTTGATCTTCACCCCCAGCATGGTATTGCTGTAGACATTTTTCCATGGCAAGAGTCCATAATTCTGCAGTATCAGCCCAATACGCTGGGATTTGGGGTCCACATCCCGGCCGTCAATTTTCACACTGCCTGAGTAATCCTTCAAAATCCCGGACAGCACATACAGGAAAGTGGACTTGCCGCAGCCTGAAGGGCCGATGAAAGTGTATATTTCACCGGTGGCGATATTGATATTTAATTTGTCCAAAGCCAGTGTTTCTTCGTTTTGGCGGTAGTATTTTACAGTCAGATCTTTAATTTCAATCACAATGTTTACCTCAGAGTTTTTACGCCTGTTTAAATTACAGATGATTAATTCAGAATGTTTTCGCTGGTCAGCTCTTTATACTCATAATTTCCTTTGATAAGTTCTTTTTCCTGCATCCATAAAACAACATCATTGAAAATGGCTTCACTAGGCGGTTCAGCCTTATGATACTCCGGAAGCACCAATGAGTCTTTTATGGCAGCCGGAAAACTCTGTTCTTCAATAATAAAATCGATATAATTTTCTGCCGTTTCCGTGTGCAGATATTCAACCGCTTTATCATAGGCTCTGAAAACCGCTGAAATTTTCTCCGGGT
>JAAZFJ010000220.1 GCA_012511795.1 Syntrophomonadaceae bacterium | reverse complement strand
TCATTGTAAACCTTCAAGGCAGGGACGCACATATACCTTTTGGTAAGAAACTAGGCAAATACAAAAACAAAAAGGGTTATTGGAATGACTTGCCAAATGAAAAACCTGAAAATAACCTGGAACTCGCTTACGCCATCTCTGTGCACAAATCACAGGGCAGTGAGTTTGACCATGTGTTTTTGGTATTGCCTAAAAATAAAAAGTCTTTGCTTTCCAAGGAATTGATTTATACAGCCGTTACCCGGGCAAAAACCAAACTGACCGTTTTTGCAGAGCAGGATATTTCTGCCTTTTTGCAACTGACCCGACCGGAAGCCAACAAGCTTTCTAAAATCAATGCTTCACTGTTTGATTTTAAGCCCTTGCCCAAGGAATGGCTGATTATGAACGAATGGTACGAAGAAGGCAAAATACACCAAACGCTTTCCGAATATATGGTTCGCTCCAAATCGGAAGTGATTATTGCCAATATGCTGAGCGAACGGCAAGTACCCTTTTGGTACGAAAAGCCCTTGTTTGCATCAGATGGTTCTTTTTACCTGCCCGATTTTACGTTAATGCTACAGGGTGAAGAATATTATCTGGAGCATGTGGGACGATTAGACCTGCCTGATTATAAAGCCCACTGGGAAAAGAAAAAGCAGTGGTACGATAAACACTTCCCTGGCAAATTACTTACCACTTACGAAAGCGGCACACTAAGCCACGATATTGATAAAATTATAAAAGACAGAAGCTGATATGAGCACCGAAAATAAAATCACCGTTTTAGGCAAAATCTTCCACTCCGAAGAAGAACGCAGAACCTACTTCCGTGAAGAACTGCGTAAAAAACTGCCCGAGCTCAAAAAGATGGAAGGCTTCCCCATAGGCGAAGACGAAGACATCCTGAACCTGAGCGACCCGCCTTACTACACCGCCTGCCCTAACCCCTGGCTCAACGATTTTATTGCCGAATGGGAAGCAGAAAAAAAAGAACTGGAAAAACAGGGCTTGCGGAAAGTGGATTTTGAAGTAACGGAACCGTATGCAAGAGATATAAAGGAAGGTAAAAATCATGCAATATATAGTTTGCATAGTTATCATACTAAAGTTCCGCATCCTATAATTATGCGTTATTTACTTCATTATACCCAGCCCGGTGATATTGTTTTTGACGGATTTGGAGGTACAGGAATGACAGGAGTTGCTGCAAAACAATGTGGGAATGCGGAATCAATTCTGAAACTAAGATTAGAAAACGAATATTTATCTAATCATAATAAAAAACCAATGTGGGGTGAACGCCACGCTATAGTTTCTGATTTATCACCAGCTGCTACTTTTATTTCAGCAAATTTAAATTCAAAATTTGAAACAGATAAAATTAGTAAGAGTATAGCTTCAAAATTAAATGGTGTCAATAACCTATTTGGTTGGATGTTTGAAACACTGCATGATGATGGCAAAAAAGGAACAATAAATTATGTTGTTTGGAGTGAAGTTGCCGAATGCCCTAATTGCCATGGTGAATTTGTGATATGGGATGTTAGTGCTGATACAGATAATGGAAGTATGAAACAAGAGTTTAATTGTCAGTTATGCTCAAGTAAGCTTAAGAAGAGCGATTGCGATACTTTGCTTGTTTCAGAATTTGACAAAGGCTTAGGAGAGATTGTCAAAACAAGAAAATACCAACCAGCTTTTATCAATTATTCTGTTGGCAAAAAACGTTATTACAAAAAACCTTCTAAACACGATTTTGATGTAATAGAAAAGATAAATCATTTAGATTTCACTGAATGGATTCCAACATATAGGCTACCAGAAGGGGATGAAAGCAGGCGAAATGATAAATTCGGAATAACCAATATTCATCAATTTTACACAAAAAGAAATATTGTCTATTTATCTGCTATTTGGAGTACACTTGACATACAGGAAAAGTTCATCGCTACAAGTGTTTTATCAAGAAATTTAACTAAACTAAATAGGTATGTTGTTAATCAACATAATCCAAAAGGTAGAATAAATGGCCCTTTAAGCGGAACTTTTTATATGCCAAGTGAATTTGTTGAACAAAATCCATATGATTTAATCTTATCCAAAATTCCCCAAATAACCTGGGATAATCATGGTATTTTGACATCCACAAATCCTGCTCAACAAACAAATATCGAAGCAAATACAATTGATTACATCTTTACTGACCCGCCATTTGGTGCTAACATCATGTATTCTGAGTTAAATTTTATTTGGGAATCATGGCTAAAAGTTTTTACAGATAATAAACCAGAGGCAATTGAAAATAAAACTCAGAAAAAATCCACTTTAGATTATCAATCTTTAATGCTTCAGTGCTTTAAAGAATACTACAGAATATTAAAACCCGGCAAATGGATGACCGTTGAATTCAGCAATACAAGCGCTGCTGTTTGGAATGGTATTAGGACGGCACTGCAGACAGCTGGTTTTGTCATTTGCGATATTACTGATATTAATAAAACTCATGGGGGAATCAGGGCTTATGCTTATAACGCTGCAGTAAAACAAGATTTAGCTATAACATGCTATAAACCATCTTCAGAATTTGATGATAAGTTTAAACAAAATCAAAGCTCAGAGATAGGTGTTTGGCAGTTTATAGAGGAGCACTTATCACGTATCCCTATCCACATTATTGACAATAATTCCACTACCGCCATCATCGAACGCAGCCCCAAAATTTTGTTCGACCGCCTGATTGCCTTTTATGTACAAAGAGGCTTGCCTGTGCCCATAGATGCCGGAAAGTTTCAACAGGGCTTGCGGGAGCGGTTTATAGAGCGAGATGGGATGTTCTTTACCAACGAGCAGGTGCAGGAGTACGATCGAAAAAAAGCCGCAGTTCCCAATTTTGTGCAGCTCAGCATTTTTGTGGCCAACGAGCAGGATGCCATTTATTGGTTGCGCCGCATTTTAGAAAAAGAGC
>JAAZFJ010000219.1 GCA_012511795.1 Syntrophomonadaceae bacterium | reverse complement strand
ACTTCGGCAGCATCAATTTCTTTAATAAAATCACGTTCTAAATCCGCCCGATTCTTTACATATTCATTTTTGGCAGCTTCAATTATTTGATCATTACAAACATTAACTTTGCAAAATTCTCCCGCGATACGGTCGGTCAGTATCATACTTTTTCCGGCCCAGTCCACCTTGATTTGTCCGCCGGTCTTTCTACCTCCCCATGGCAATAATATAAATGGATTATTCATAATACAACGTCATAATGGCAAATTTTGTTGTTTTATAAACTCGATATCTGCTTACTGTGGGGTAGCTATGATTCGATTAAGCGATACAGGTAATAACAGTTTTTATTATTGTTAACTTACATGCTTCCAATATATTTTTCATGATCATCTATTTCAGATTTACTATGACGTTTACGACCTGGCTGTAATATATGGTCTTCTACTACTTCAATAGAATCATTTGAACATTCATAAGCAACAAGAATAAACCTATTAATGAAATCTTTGAAATCAAGGATTACATATTTTCCTGTTACATTTTCGCGAAAAGTAATTTCGTTAAACCTGAAATTTTCACTATAATATGAAACTGCTCGTCTTAATTTACGAGTCAGCGCTTCCGAAATTCTATAATAATAATTTTCGCTAACAATGTTACATAGGACAATAAGTTCTCTTAGTTCGGGCTCTTTTTTTTCGCCGCCAAAAATATTACTTCCAAATCTTTTAATTAGATTGGAATGCGAGCATAACAATGCTGCGGATTTTATTGGGTCACAATAAATTATGTATCCTTTTTTGTCAGGATCTGCCTTCCACCCAGATATTTCGTAATCCAACCCCAGGCACAATTTCTCAAATTCTGAGGAAATCATATTCATAAATTGTGGTTCAGTAATTCTGTGAGCAGTTCGCTGGGTAATCAGCCCATCTTCTTTGATCCAGTCAGAAATCAAAGCCGCATCACTATGGTTCTTAAGCCAAAGCCTTAATGTATGTCGAGGTGCATATTTATGATTCTTATATTTTTCTAAATATATATCAACATCTTTCACCCATTGCTTTCTTTGGTCAAGGATTTCTTGAATATCTTTGATAATTCTAGCTTCTTCATCCTTTGAGCAATTATCTTTTATAAAAGAATCAAAACAATTCCTTATTTTATTCCCCATCTCTATATAAGGCCTTTCCAATGAATACGGTAGTATTAATTCATATGAATCCAGAATGTCGTTCCATTTATCTACACTATTTTCTATTCCTTGAATATGATTATTCAATTTGTTTATTCTTAGGAAACGCAGTCTTCGCCGCTGGTATTCCTTATGGTTTATCCCCTGATTCTCCAATATGTCGAACTTTCTAATACACTGACTTCCTACATTTAGGGACTTACCATTATGGGTATTGTGAATATAATATACTATCTTGTTCTTTGTACCACATAGCGAGCACTTAACCCAATCTTCTTTGTCATCGCCTCTATCTTCGTCAAGATATTCTTCTGCCTTCCATTCATCTTGAGCTAAACTTATTAATCTAGGCATCATATTATCAAAGATATTTTGCATATCCGGATCCATGGTTTTAATTAATGGTTCTGTTATTAGTTCATGTTTTTCTAATAATGCTTTAAGACGTGGTTCTTCATTAATAGCTTCGCTGTTTTAAGCAACACATAATGATCCTTGCTAAACTTTATTGACATCTTGACAAAACCCACTCCCTTCGTATGTGTAGTTCAATTCCATAGCTAACTCTCATCTTATTCCTCCGCATACTGATCCATAATAAAACTGTTTAGTTCTTCTTTGGTTATCCGCCAATTAGGTAAAAATTTATCCATGTATTCTACAAACACTGTAGTATGATTCTTTTCAAGCAAATGAACCAGTTCATGCACTATAATATACTCAAGGCAATAAACTGGTTTTTTGGCAAGTTGGAGATTAATCCAAATTCTTTTTTCTTTTGTATTACAGGTTCCCCAGCGAGTTTTCATGTTTCTTACCCCCCAGGAAGTTGCCTTGACACCAATAATTTGCTCCCACTCATCAATAAGCACGGGAATCCTTTTCTTCAACTCATTGCGGTACCACTCATTCATTACTCTTTCACGTTGCTTAGGAGTGCTTTTCTCGCGAACAGACAAAAATATTTTGCTCCCCTTAATCTCCACATTATTAGCTTTGTTGTTGTATCTTATTTCTAAAATGTATCTCCGCCCCCAGATATAATGGCTTTCGCCTGAAACATATTCGCGTTCTGCCTGCCTGGGCTGATTTTCATACTTCTCAATCTGTTTTTTTATCCAGCCGATTTTGGTTACTGCAAACAATCTAATTGCATCATCGCTAGCATTCAAGGGAGCCGAAATCCGGACTTTTCCCATTGGCGGTAGAACCGAGAGGTGCATATTTTTGATATCCTTTTTTATTACATCAATTTCAATGTTTGATACAATCATGTTATCACCAGTACTCTTTCTGTTTAGTTGCAATATCAAATATTATCTCGACAGCGTCTTCTTCATGAACCATTGAATAGATGCCTCTTTGAATGACTTTTTCCTTTGCTTTATCTCCCAGCCATTTATCTGGTTTGATTTTTTTAATCATCTGATCAATTTGAATGATAATTTCTTCATTATTTGAATAGTTGTCATACAATGCCATTAACGCAGGAGATTCTTTGATCTTAATTGGATACCCACTATACTCTTCAGGTTTTTCAACTTTCCTTGTCAGTTCAACAATTTTTTGTAGGTATTCTTTGTATTCTTTTTTATGACTCTTACGTTCTTCGATAATCTTGGTTAGCAACTCAGACATCTTTTCATAGTAACGAGGATTTGTTCCGCTTTTTTCGATTATTTTTCGCCGGACATTATTTTCGATAGTTTCAGCGGCAGCATCCCGATTATTCTTGATACCATCAGGCATTGATTTAACAAAATCAACACCATGTTCCAGAATTATTTCTATCAACGACATATCATCAAATGCAGATATTTTTTCACTCTCTCCGGCACTGATATAGGTATCAATCAAATACCGCATATCAGCTTCGTATTTTTTAAGATCAATATAATCGCTACTGGCAAGCCTTATTTCCTCGCGGATCTTATTATAAAGTGTTACCTCTTTCTTAATTGTCTCAATCTGGTCTGTGCTGTAATCCAAATCATCGAGATTATCAATTACTTCGGCAAAAGCTCTTAACACGGAAGCAGTCAACGTATATAGAGTTTGCCTTTTTGATTCATTAGCCTCTAATTGGTCTAAATCACCATCTTCCTCCCAGCAGAAATATCTAATGAATTCAATGGTTGTCTGCGGATAGGCTACTGGTTCGCAAAGCGCCCGCAAGCTTTGTAACAACTCTTCTAAATGTGATTTGGCTTCCTTGGCCCTATTTTTCAACAATCCGATGACATCTTCTTTTTCAAATGTATCAAAAACCTCAGAGGTATAATCTTCCACCGCCTTTTCCAGACTTTTAAACAGGTCCATATAATCAACAATGTAACCATATTCCTTATCATCGCCGTCCAGTCGATTAACCCTGCATATGGCCTGGAATAGCCCATGATCACGCATGGATTTGTCAATGTAAAGATACGTTGCACTGGGTGCATCAAAACCCGTTAATAGCTTGTCTACTACAATTAAAAGTTTCATTTGGCCTGGCTCTTTTAAAAACTTTTCTTTAGCCTCATCCTCAAAAGGCTTTATATCCTTGCCATTCAACATTTTTTGATAGATTGCGTATTTGAAACGGTTTTCCGTATCTCTTGACTCTCCTGTAGCCTCTCCCTTTATCTCAGATATATCTGCCGTATAAGAGGTTACTATGGCACACTTGTTGAAACCGCTATCAGTAAACAACTTGTAGTATTTACAAGCCTCATAAATACTGGTAGCGATTAAGATGGCGTTTCCACGGTCATTATTGAGCCGGTCCTTTATCTCAAAATCAAAAATAATATCAGATACAATTTTGGATAAACGGGCCTCAGAGCTATAGATTTCTTTAAGCGTGCCCCAGCGTTTTTTAAGCCGAGCTTTTGCCGTATCAGTAAGCCCTTTGGTTTTAGTATCAAACCATAAATCGATTTTGTTCTGCGACACTACATCCTGGGGTACATCTCTGGCTTCATATCGTAAATCCAAAACCACTTTGTCAGCCACCGCTTCAGGATATTTGTAAGTATGAATATAGGTGCCGAAAATCTCTATGCTGCTTTGTATTTTACGCCTTTTCATTTCCTTCCGGCTTAATAGCGGTGTACCAGTAAATCCAATAAAAACTGCATCGGTAATAATGGTTTTCATAGCATCGTGAAGCTTTCCAGACTGAGTTCTATGACATTCATCAACAAAAATATAGAATTCACCTTTAGCTTTGAAGTTAGGCGGCAAATTAGCTAGAAGTCCTTCAATATAGCTATTATAGGCCTTATCATCGTTGTCATTGTGCTTGCCAAATTTATGTATTAAGGAACACATCATTCGGGGAATGGTAGCATCCAATTTAGCAATTAAATCGGCGCTGCTTTTTGTGCGATAGATCTCGTCCCCCACCCCATCTGCACCAAAGACTTTGTTTTCTATCTGATCATCGAGTTCCTCCCGATCCGTAACAATCAGCACCCTGGCTTCCGGAATGTTTTCTTTAATCCAGCGAGACAACCATACCATTGTCAGACTCTTGCCGCTGCCCTGGGTATGCCAGATAATCCCACCCTCTTTAGCTTTTATCCTTTCCTGCGCTGCCAGGACCCCAAAATATTGATTATGGCGGCAAATCTTTTTAGTCCCACTGTCAAACACCATAAAATTACTAATAATATCAAGCAGGCGTTCTTTATGACACAGGCTGATCAAGTGCCTATCCAGCTTATAGAACTCATCCTTACTTAACTCTTTAACTTGAAGCGAAAGGAAATCGGCAGCTTTTTCATCTTCTTTCCACTCGATGTAATATTTTTCAGGAGTATCTATAACCCCGAAGCGCAATCCCTCAGTATCATTACCAGCCATTAACAACTGTATCGTAGAGAAAAATGGCCGTATGAAATCATCGGTTTGGTTATCTAAATTCTGTCTGATCCCCTGGGATACAGATACGATGCTGCGTTTCAATTCCAGAACTCCGACCGCTATACCATTAATATAGAGCATGATATCAGGCCGCTTGGTATTTTCTCCTACAACGGTTACTTCCTCCGCAATATAATAATCATTTTCGTAAGGTTCTTGCCAGTTTATAAACTTAACTGGCTGGTTTTTAATTGCCACATCTTCCTTTTCTGAACTGCCATACCGGAGTAAAGAATAAACTTCTTTGTTAGCGGCATATAAATCTGGTTTCTTGGCAGCATCAGCGAGTGAATTAATCCCCCGGCGAATAAGCTCATCAGAATAGCCCCGCTTCTTGAGATAATCTTTAAGCAACGGTTCATTGATATTAGAATTATTCTGGTCATGTAAATTCCCAATATAGGTATAACCAAGCTTGTTGGTAAAAAGTTCAATGATCCGGTTTTGCGTTATCCTCTCCGGTTTCCCCACTTTCGTCATTGCGTCCCCTCCCCTACCAGTCTAATTCTGCCAGTCAGCAGTTCTTGCATCATGCCTTGTTTGATAGCTT
>JAAZFJ010000218.1 GCA_012511795.1 Syntrophomonadaceae bacterium | reverse complement strand
ATGTCTGTAAGGCTTAAATAATCATTTAACTCTTTATCATTCAGATATTTATTTACAAAGCAGACATGCTTCTGGAGACCCAGTTCATTAACCAGATTAGCCAACATCAACCGATATGATTCGCCTTCCCGCTGCTTGAGGACTGGATGGGTCTGACCTAATATAAGATAGATGGTGTCCGGGTAGTCTTTTAATATAGGAACCAAGGCTTTGATACCTAATTCCAGGCCTTTTCCCGGGCCAATCAAGCCGAAGGTACTGATAATAGTGCTACTCAGCAGGCCGTACTTTTGTTTTAATTCATCCGAATTATTCAGCTTAAAATCCGGTACCCCGTGACTGATTACTTTAATAAGATGAGGGGGGGTCCCATAGATATCAGTTAATAACCTTGCCGAACGTTTTGTCATACATACAGCTGCAGCTGCCCCCGAGCAAAGTCTATGGAGAACTGATTGAGGATGCCTTTTGGGAGAAGGTAACACGGTATGGGTTATTACAATATAAGGTTTTATGAGCCTTTTTGCTAAACTGAGTATATAATCACCGTCAGGCCCGCCATAAATTCCATATTCGTGCTGGATAACAACCAATTTTATTTCAGGCCTATTATTAATAAATTTTGCAGCCTGATAGTAATCTTGCTTTTCCTCCTGCCTGATATTGAATTTCACTTCGGGGCCATACTGATAAGTGGTACTTAAATCAGATACACTTATTATTTCTACTTTTCTGCCCGAATTTTCAATGCTATTGCGCAAGTCCAGAGAAAAGGTTGCAATACCGCACTGTTTAGGCGGATAAGTACCAATATTAACGATTGTCAATTATTCATTCACTCCTTTAAGAATACCATTAAGAAGTTCTTAACTATTATTGTTGTACAATAACTTAGTAATTTATACTTCCTAAGCAGGGTAAGTTACTTCTACACCGGTTTTCTGCAATGCAGAAAACAGTTCATCTTTGATTAATTCCAGATTTTCTGGCGTATTGCCTTCACAGCGGACAATTAATTCGGGACCGGTATTGGAAGCCCGCACCAGACCCCAGCCATATGGAAACTGAATACGTGCTCCATCCACCTCAATAACCGGGTACTTTTGAAGAAAATAGTCCAATATTATCTCAACAACAGTGAATTTTTTTTCATCACTGCTTTTCACTCTTATTTCAGGAGTAGAATAATACTTGTTTATATCAGACAGATGCTCAGTTATGGTCTTAGGACTTTGTGAGAGCAGCTGTAACAGACGGGCGGCGGCATAAACTGCATCATCATACCCATAGTAATCATCGGCAAAAAACATATGCCCAGACATTTCCCCGGTAAAAACGGCGCCGGTCTCTTTCATTTTGGCTTTGATCAGAGAATGGCCCGTTTTGTAAAAAACAGGCTTCCCGCCAAGTTTTTTGATTTCATCAACCAGGCTCTGGGAGCATTTAACTTCTACAATACATTCGGTCTGGGGGTAACGGGGCAGGATCTCTCTCCAGAATAGTATCATCAGCAAATCTCCCCATATCATATTGCCTTTCGCATCTACAACTCCCAGCCGGTCACCATCACCATCAAAACCGATTCCCAAATCGGCACCGGCTTCAGCAACTTTCGCAATCAGATGGGTCATATTGGCGGGATTGACCGGATCAGGATGATGATTTGGAAAGTAAGGGTCTGATTCACAAAACAGTTCCTCTACTTGGCAGCCCAGGGAGCGTATGATAGCAGGTGCGAAAGTTGATGCAGCTCCATTACCGCAGTCTACGACTACTTTAGGAGGATAAGGGCCAAGTGAAATTTTTCCCCTGATCATTTGTGCATAACTCTCTGTTATATCAGTGCTCTTTAATGATCCAGGGGGCATATCATCTATAAAAAGTTCTTTTTCCATAATGCGGCGGATTTCCTGGATTTTTTCACCGAAAATAGTTGAATCGCCCAAGAACAGTTTACATCCATTATATTCCGAAGGATTATGACTGGCAGTTATCATAATTCCTGCTTTGATATTCAGATGGTGAGCAGCAAAATAAAACATAGGCGTTATAAGCAAGCCAAGGTTTGTAACCTGAAAACCTGACTCGATCAAAGCATTGGTAACTACTTCACTAAAACGCGGCGAAGATAAACGGTTATCATATCCAACTAAAATTTCGCGATATCCTTTTGTCCGGGCATAAGCTGCAAACGCTTTGGCGATCCCGGACATTACAGAATCATTTAATTCCGTGTCAACGATCCCTCTTATATCATATTGGCGAAATATATTACTGATGGCGCAAGCCTCCTTTGCGGATAATAAATTTACAATAAGTCATGTCTTTTCTTTTCAGTTATAAATTCAACCATATCTTTAATATTTTGGGCTTTGTTTCGATCAGAAATAAATATTATACTTTCCGTTTCTACCACCAGAAGATTTTCTACTCCATACAATACAATTGTCTTATCGGATTGTCTGATGAAACATTTCCGGCTGTCTTTCAGTATTACATCATCACCGATCAAAGCGTTTCCTTCTGAGTCGGTTTGCTGAAGGTCAGCCAAAGCATTCCAACTGCCTAGATCACACCAGCCAAAATTACTGGGCACTACTACCAGGCGCTGTGTTTTTTCCGCAATTCCATAATCAAGACTGATATCAGGCATTTTGGAATATGACTTAAGATAGTCATCATAACCACGGGAAATCTGGTGATGGATTTCAGGAAGATAAGCCGCAAATTCCTGCAATAAAGTACTTAGTTGGCTAATATATATACCGGCATTCCACATGTGCTGGCCTGAAGAGACATAAGACTGGGCACGGGTCAAATCTGGTTTTTCATAAAAGGCATGGACCGGAAAAACATTGTTTAATTCACCGATCTCCCATTTGGTTCTTTCAATATATCCATAACCTATTTCCGGCCTGTCAGGAGTTATTCCAATGGTAGCCAAATAACCCTGGCGTGCAGCATGGGCAGCCTGGTTGATACTAGCAATAAAAGCATCATTATTTTGCACATGGTGATCAGCCGGGAAAATTCCTATGATATCATCAGGATTTTGGCGCGAATATTTGGCTAGTACCAAACCAACTGCCGGAGCAGTATTCTTACCTTCCGGCTCGCTGAGGATATTTATAGGAACTTTGTCTGTGCGTTTAGCTACTATTTCTACAAAAGCTGGTTTTAAATCATCACTGGTAATTATGTCGATCTGTTTTGCACCAACCTGTAAAAGACGGTCAATGGTGTGATCCAACATAGTTTTATTGCCAATGAACTTACATAGCTGTTTGGGACACTGCCTGCGGCTTTCAGGCCACAAACGCAGTCCCCGGCCTCCAGCTAGAATTACGGAAATCATATTTACCTCCATATACTAACGAAATTATTATATGCATATCCTGATCAGTTATATGACAATTATTTTAGAGAAGATATAATACCGGTTTTCACTAAAATAATGACTTTTATATTATCACCACTTATCGAGAAATTATTATGTAAATTGTATATGATGTAAGAATTAGATGATCAATGGCGAAATTAGCAAAATATACTATATATTATTTTTACTGAAGGGCCCTTCCAGGGTCAATGGCTTAGGACCGAAATACTGATAATAGTTCACCAGGATCCGCCCATTATATAGTTTGCGTTTTTTATCAGCTTTGCGTCCAAAAACTTTTTCAAAATCCAGGTGTGACGTGAGTATATAAAATGACCAGGTATCCAGTTGATTAAGAGACTGGCGCATGGATTTGTAAAGTCTTAAGACCTCCTTTTTCTCTGATAATCTTTCCCCGTAAGGAGGGTTAGCGATCAGATAGCCATATTTATACCTGGATTTTAATTCAGTCACAGACTGACGTTGAAAAGAAAGTACTCCTTTAAAACCAGCTTGGGCTTCATGATAACGAGCCAGATCTATTGCTGCCTGATCAATATCAAAACCAAAAATACCAAGGGGCTGCTCCCGGTCGATCAAATCTTCTGCTTCCTGGCGTGCCTGGTCCCATATACGAGTTTTCATATTTGTCCAGCTTTGGGCGGCGAAGTCTCTTTGCAGGCCAGGAGCAATATTTCTGCCGATCATTGCTGCTTCTATAGAAATGGTCCCTGAGCCGCAAAATGGGTCGATCAATGCCCGGTCAGGTTTCCAGCGGCTTAATAGAATCATGGCGGCGGCCAAAGTTTCTTTTAAAGGAGCATCACCGGTTTTGAGGCGGTAACCACGTTTATGCAGTCCGGCACCACTGGTATCTATAGATAAAGTAGCTATATCATTTAATAATGATACCTGGATTCTATAACGTGGCCCTTTTTCCGGAAACCAGTTTTGTTTGTATTTGCTTTTCATCTTTTCTACAATTGCTTTTTTTACAATTGCCTGGCAATCAGATACACTGAACAGCTTTGATTTAACAGATTTACCTTCCACAGGAAATGCTGCATTTTCCGGTATCAACTCATCCCAAGGCAAGGCACGGGTACCCTCAAAAAGCTCGTCAAAAGTCAAAGTTTTAAATTGTCCCACTTTGATAAACAGGCGGTCGGCGGTTCTTAACCATAAATTACATCGGGCTATGGCATTTTGATCAGCCATAAACGATACTTTGCCATTTTCCACCTTCAGATCATTGTACCCAAGCCATTTTAATTCTTCTGCCAAAATGGATTCTATTCCAAAAGCACTGGTAGCCATAAGTTCTATCTTGTCCATAAAAGATCCTTTCTTGCAAAGGTTACAACTAATGCTGTATTTTACCTGATTTATATAAAAATATACTTATCTTTATTGATCAGCACAAGTATTTTCGCCAAAGCTTAGCTTGCTAACTCTTTACTTATTATATTGTTTTAATGGGGAAATATAATTCTAATTAAAAAATAAGTGAAAAGTGAGAGCCCATGGATATACATTTTAAAAAACCAGCGCTTCAAAAATTTACCGAGACTATCAGAGTTAAAGATCTGCTGGGAATACTCGGCGGTTCTATTGCTTTAGCTCTGGCCGTTCAGGGCATCATGATCCCCAATAATTTATTGACTGGCGGATTGACAGGACTAGCTATCGTTCTGGAATATATTTTTAAAATAGAAGTTTGGGTCTGGTACCTGGTCCTTAATATTCCTCTTTTTATAGCCGGTTATAAATATATCAGCCGCCGCTTCATATTATACAGTCTATTTGGGACAGGAGTTTTGACTTTCTTTTTGGGTGTACTCAAATCAGTGGATTTTGGTATTGATGATTTTCTTCTAGCTGCTGTTTTTGGCGGAGTATTGGCAGGAATCGGATCAGGTTTGATTTTCCGCAGCAAAGGCTCAACAGGAGGTCTTGATATTGTGGCAGTTATTATTCGCCGTT
>JAAZFJ010000217.1 GCA_012511795.1 Syntrophomonadaceae bacterium | reverse complement strand
CGCAGGGACTGATGCAAAGGCCGCATCCATTACATAGTTCTTCATCTATTTTCACCATAGTTCTTGATGTCATATTTGCTACCTCCTAAACTTAATGATGGGTGCCTTGTACAACTTTCAAACCTTTACTTTCAATTGACTTCCTGATTTCTTCAATATGTGGACAGGGGGGGTAATCACTGTCCAACATCATGCAGGAAGAAAGATGAACTGTCGTCAGTCCATACTTAAGCAGACTTTTTACCAATCTGGAAACGCGCCTGCCCGGGCATCCCCCACAGGTAAAAAAGCCGATAATTTCAGCATCATTATCATATTCTTTAAAATGCCGCTTTTTATTGTTAAAAGCCTTGAAACAAGCTGCGCCCGGACATACTTCAGATACTGTTTCACAACGAACAATAGCTATTTTTTCCGGGCCTGGTTGTTCATCGCCTTTAGTAAAAGAAATATCTTTATCTTTTACTTTTGGCATATCTTTCAGGGTTTCTTCATGATGCTCCGCTGCTTGTTCCGCTTTTTCTACTGCTTTATTAGCTATAATCCTGACATGGTTTGGAAGCTTTTCCCTTTCATTTAAAACTTCCTTAGCCCATTTCATAAATGATTCTCCTCCCCATAAACCTTTAGCTAATGCCAGCTGTATATAGTGGCCTTATTTAGCCATAGCTTTTGCTTTTATAAGTTAAGCTAAACTTACATTTGCCAGTTCAGCATTTAATGTTTCCCCTGGCAGCACAAGAAATATAGATTATCAAAAAATATATTCGATAAAACTTATCCTGTCAATTATTATTACGTTTCTCAAACTATCATTAAAACTACCCTTAATACATATATATTTAAATGGAAAACCAGCTTGGTTATTATTTGGATTTTTTATCCACATTAGATGCAAATTGTATTATAATTAATTTATTATAATATTGGGAATTTTCTTTCTATTACTTCAACCTGCCCATTTCATAAGCAAAAGGAGGTGATTTGGATATTCCTTGCTGTTTAAAGTATTGGAAAATTAGGGGGAGTTAAAATGCAGAGATGGCAAGAAATGTATAAACAAAAACTTACTTCACCGGAAGAAGCCGCTAAGCTAGCACAAAGCGGTGATATGATTGTATCTCCTTTATCTAACGGGCAGCCGCTCGCCCTGATTAATGCAGTTGCTCAAAGGATTAAAAATGAAGAGGATTTGACCGGCATTAATTTTGTAAGCGGTGTTGATGTCAGATGGTTTGACCTATATCATCCTGATTTAGTAGGCAAAGTCATCATTGATAGTGGCTTTGTAGGTCCGGTAGTTAGAGACTTTGTAGGCAAAGGCTTATTCACTTATACCCCGGTAAGACTTGGTGAAGCGGTCGATATGGTTAACAAATGCCGTCAATGTGATGTCATCGGTCTGGTAGTAGCGCCTATGGACAAGCACGGTTTTTTTAGTACCGGTACCAATTGCGACTGGGGATGGGAAACTTCTAAAAACCCTGGTGTCCGTCATGTAGTATTGGAAGTGAACGAAAATATGCCCAGAACTCATGGCACTAACCAAATTCATGTCAGTGAAGTATCCTGCCTGGTGGAAAATACCATCCCCTTGGTCCAATTGCCGGATATCCCTGTTAATGACAAAGACGCATTAATTGGTAGATATATTGCCGACATGGTAGAAGACGGTTCCTGTATTCAAATTGGTATCGGAGGCATGCCTAATGCCGTAGCAAACTTTCTTAAGGATAAAAAAGACTTAAGCATTCATTCAGAAATGTTGGCAGACAGCATGGTGGATTTATATTATGCCGGAGTTATTACCAGCGCCAAAAAAAGTTTCATGCCTTATAAATGGATTGCTACCTTTGCCCTGGGCTCACAAAAATTGTACGACTTTATTGATGATAATCCACTAATTGAAATGCATACTACCCGCTTCGTCAATGATCCTTATATTATAGGTAAAAATGATAAGATGATTTCCGTCAACGGCACACTGGAAGTAGATTTAACCGGCCAATGCGCTTCAGAATCCATTTCTTTTGCACAGCGCTCGGGAACTGGGGGACAACTGGACTTCGTTCAGGGAGCCTGGCGTTCCAAAGGCGGAAAATCTTTCTTGACCCTTTACTCAACCTATGTAGACAAAGAAGGAAAAGTCCACTCCAAAATCAAACCAACTTTAAGCGACGGTATCTTTACCACGGTATCCAGAACCGATGTACAATATATAGTAACTGAATATGGAGTGGCCAATTTAAAAGGCCAAAATTTAAGAACCAGGGTCAAAGAGCTGGTTAGTATAGCTCATCCTGATTTTAGAGATGAATTACTGTTTGAAGCTAAACGGCTGAATTTTATTCCTTAAACAGCTCTCAACTTAATTACTAATAGTGCTTTTTTTATATAGTCTTGCCTTTGACGATCTGAGTACCCGCTTTTATAAGCGGGTACCGCTAATTTCTGGCGGCAATAGTTGCAATTGCCTTGATAACCGCCTGAATTTCTTCTGGGGTAGTAAAAAATCCCGGACTCAGCCTGCAGGCTCCTAGCTCTAATGTTCCAATGGTTTTATGAGCCATCGGGGTGCAATGAGTACCTGCCCTGGTAATAATACCATATTCATAATCCAGCATCATACTTACTGCCCCACAATCAATGCCGTCAATATTAAAAGCGACCACTGCTGTTTGCCTTTTGATATCCCGAGGTCCATAAACAGTCAAACCTTTGATTGCATCCAGTCCCGATAATAGCAGCTCCGTCATGGCAGCTTCATGTTCTTCAATCACATTTATTCCCGTCTGGTTTATAAATTCTACCCCGGCTAAAAGGCCAGCAATTCCAGGTGTGTTATGGGTGCCTGATTCCAATAAATCCGGCATCATCCCAGGGTGTGCCAGATGCTCTGATAAAGATCCGGTCCCTCCTTCTTTTAAAGGCCTTATATCGATACCGGGCTTTATATATAAGCCTCCGGTCCCTTGAGGTCCAAGCAGACTTTTGTGCCCAGTAAAAGCCAGTAAGTCAATATTGTGCCTTTCCACATCAATAGGAAGAACTCCAGCGCTTTGGGCACTATCCACCATAAAAAGCACTCCATGATCACTGGCAATTTGCCCCACCTGTTCAATAGGCATAATCGTACCGGTTAAATTGGAAGCATGTAACATGCAGATCATTTTGGTATGGGGTTTAATTACCTGCTTAATATTCTGAGGATCCAGGCTGCCATCAGGTGCACATGGTACTGCAGTCCATTCCACGCCGCCTTGTTCAGTCATAGCATATAAAGGCCTGGCAATAGAATTATGCTCCATGCTGGTAGTTATTACATGATCACCTTTTTTTAGAATGCCTTTCAGCCCCACATTAATTGCTTCAGTTATATTAGCCATAAAAGCAATCTGGTTGCTGTCAGCAATATTAAATAGACTGGCCAGAGCTTCCCGGGCTTCAACCAGTATAGAACCTGACTTCAAGCTTTGCTGATTGCTGCCCCGTCCCGGATTAGCACCGATATTGCGATTAAAGTTATCTATCGCCTGGTAAACTGTCTCCGGTTTAGGATAACTGGTAGCGGCATTATCCATATAAATTGTTTTCATATTATTTAAACCTCTGCTCCAAGATTATGATTATTTTTCATACATAAATTCTAAACCATTTATAATAGGTATATAAAGCCTTTATTCAGGCTATTCCCTTAAGTTTTGGGTATTACCTTCAGTTATTTTATTGCATAAGGAGTGGTTTTATAATAGTAAATGATCAAGGATAATTATCATCGCTGTAAGGACTAATCCCTTTTCAGTTTCTAATCCTTTTTTCCTTCCTGTGGATTATAGTATTCAGAATTGTTACTGATTATATTTTATGTAGTAATAGATTCTTAGACAGTCTTGAAGTTGGCTATTACTGCCAAGCATTGTGCATACTTGATTAATTAAAGAAAGAGAGGTGCCCCAAAAATGATTAAGCTAAAAAACAAAAGATTTCTAGCTGTTCTTTTAGTATTCGGTTTATTGTTTAGTTTTAGTTCAGCGGTTCCAGCAGCCAGTGTAACACCAGTCCTTATGCATCTTACTGTTGGGAATGCTGCTGTTGAGGTTGCCCAAGTTGGATGCAATCCCGATTACGCCTTTAAGGTTGATAATTCAGCTATAAACGGCAGTTATAATACTGACCATGGCAACACGATAACAATTATTAATAGCGATGGATATGATTTTAACTGGAAATCCGAATGGCCTGTAACCTGTGTGCTAGTCAAGGCGGGAAAAGATTTTTTTAATGTTTTCTTCTATCCTGACGGTTCGTATGGCGATACAGGACTTTATGCCGCAATGAATCCAAATAGCAATAAACCTTTTGAAATCAGTCATGTTTCTTTTGGTTATAATCAACCTCCTGTAACTCCTGAAGACGGCACCTTGATCGTTAACAAAATTTTAGCCGGAAATAAAAAGCCAGCTGGGGATACAGAGTTTACCATCACCATCGGCGAATCAACACATACCATAGTTGCTGGAGAAAATACCTTT
>JAAZFJ010000216.1 GCA_012511795.1 Syntrophomonadaceae bacterium | reverse complement strand
TCGGTTCAAAGAATCCTTCGCCATCATACCAGGCAACCACAAATGAGATCACAGCCGCTAAAATTAAAATAATGATCATCACATCTTTGAATTGTTCAAAGAAGCGTTGCAAATCTGATTTCTTCTTACCTTCCCGGAGTATGTTTCTGCCATATTCATTGAGTCTATTACTGGCTTCACCATGGTCCAGGCCGGTGTCCGGGTTCACTTTGAGCCTTTGGAGAACTTCACTGTAATGTAGATTATGTGGTTGCAAAATTTGCGCAGCCTCCCATCAATTTTATCTGGTAAATGAAATAGCCGAATTTTAATGATCTGGAAATCATTCTTATTTAGAAACTTTAACCATAGATTATCACAACCAAGGTATTTTATTCAATTTGAAGCTGATGGCAATGATCAGCTGCTTAAAAAAATGTAAATGGGAAATAATAACAATCAATGGAGCCTATGTTATATAATTAATTAACCAAGCTTCTGTTTAAAATCAGCAAAAATTAAGTGGGAGGTAATTAGCTATTGATAAAAAACTGCTATTATTAATATCACTCTTTCTGCTTGCCTTTCCTTTGCTGCTATTTCATCTATTCGTCAAGGATTCAAAGGATGCCAACAGACATGTCAATCATCTGACAAATGTAATTAAAAACTCCTCATCTGAAAAGACCTACAGCCAGCCTTTGAACCTGATTTTTTTGGGTCTGGATAAAACTCAGGAAAGAGAGAACACCATGGGCAGTTTTCGTACAGATACTATCGTTGTAATGCAACTGGATATGACTGAGCCAAAAATCGAAATGCTCTCAATTCCACGGGACAGTTATGTTTATATTCCGCTTATTAAAAGGATAGATAAGATCAATCATGCCTTTTCTTTAGCAGGAGGGGAAACAGGAAAAGGATTTACATGTTCTGTTGATACCATAGAAAACCTTTTGGGAATCCCAGTCCATCATTTTATCGGAATGGATATGGAGGCTATTGAACCGGTAGTTGACGCAGCAGGTGGAGTAGAATTTACATCGGATATCGATCTGATTACAGAGGACTGCCATCTGATAAAAGGGGAAAAACAGCTTTTTACTGGACTAATGGCTTACCATTATGTGCAATACCGGGGGACAGAATACGGTGATATCGACCGAATCGCCCGTCAGCAAAAATTTTTACAGGCATTTTTCACCCAGATCAAAGATGGTCAAAAACTATTGAACATATTTGGCGTCTATGATGATATTAAATCAATGAATTATAGTGATATGACTTTGCCGCAAATCATATCTCTTGCTTATCGCTTTAACAATATAACTGCCGCAGACATTGACTCCTTTATTCTGGAGGGAGATTTCATGAATAAAGATGGAATCAGTTACTGGAAACCGAACCTGGAACTGAAGGAAAGACTGATCGATGAACACTTCGCTGAATAAGCGGGTTATATTCATAATCCATCTGGAAAGCGGAAAGGCCCAGTCGATAATTGTATTATCCCTTGACTATATTATAATTGATTCATATGAAAAACATGGTAAATGAAAGGTGACAGGATGTTTTATAAAACCATTACTGAATTTGTGAAAACTGAATTGATTATTAAAAAATCCAGATTTATCTGCATGCTGATTCCGCTAAGCTGCGCCCGGGAAGCGGAAAAGATGCTATCTGACATTAGGCAGGAGTACCCCGGTGCCAATCACTATTGTTATGCCTGGATCATCAGACAGGAAGGAAGTAAATCGGAACGCTCCAGTGATGATGGGGAACCATCAGGGACTGCCGGATGGCCTATATTAAATG
>JAAZFJ010000215.1 GCA_012511795.1 Syntrophomonadaceae bacterium | reverse complement strand
GGAATATCACAATCTTATATATCACGTCTGGAAAAGAGGATTTTAAAAAGACTGCAAAGAGAAATAAGAAAAATAGAATAGTAATCCAAAAATAAATTAAGTCCTCTTTGGAGGGCTTTATTTTTAGCCATTTTTTTATTAATCGAATAAAAATTTTCAGTTAAGTAAATAATCCTAATAACAAATCTTCCTTTAAATGAGATTGGGTTACTTCTCCCTAATAACACTATTTACGTGGAAGGGGTAAAATGATTGATAAACAAAGTAGAAATATGCGGCGTAAACACCTCAAAACTTCCTGTTCTAAAAAATGAAGAAATGCGCAGACTATTTACTCTTTTGCAGTCAGGGCAGCTTGAAGCCAGGGAAACGTTGATCCAGGGCAACTTACGTCTGGTATTGAGTGTAATACAAAGGTTCAGTAATCGCGGGGAATATGTTGATGATTTATTTCAAGTTGGCTGTATTGGCCTGATCAAAGCCATTGATAATTTTGACCTGAGCCAGAATGTCCGCTTTTCAACCTATGCAGTGCCAATGGTAATTGGAGAGATCCGGCGCTATTTAAGAGACAATAATGCCGTCAGGGTATCCCGTTCATTGCGGGATATAGCCTATAAAGCATTACAGGTACGTGAAAAAATGGTGTCTGACAATTCAGCAGAGCCCACTGTAGCACAAATCGCCCAGCAGTTGGAAGTCCCAAGGGAAGAAGTGGTATTCGCCCTGGATGCTATCCAGGAACCAGTTTCTCTTTTCGAACCGATTTACAATGATGGCGGAGATCCAATTCTGGTTATGGATCAAATCAGTGATGATAAAAATACTGACGAGTTATGGCTGGAAGAGATAACCATAAAGGAAGCCATGAAAAAGCTTAATGAAAGAGAGAAACATATTGTATCACTCAGGTTTTTTCACGGTAAGACCCAAATGGAAGTGGCAGAAGAAATAGGTATCTCTCAAGCCCAGGTTTCAAGGCTTGAGAAAGCTGCTTTAAAACAGCTGAAAAAATATATTTGATTCGTAAAGGGGAAAAGTAGAAATGGGACGAAATAATGGCAGTGTTACAGTAGTTTTTTTGATCGCAATAATAATCGCTCTTTTAATACCAGTTGCAGCAGATTTCTATGCCAGCGGCCCGGCTTTTACATCAGACAATCTTATTACACTGCAAAAAATAGATAGTTAACATTCATGTTGATTCTTACTAGTCCTGTTATTGCAGGACTATTTTTTATGTTAAGATTTAAGTATGTTCTTGCAACTAAGGAGAATGTGTTTTGAAACAGAAACAAAATATTACTTTGATATGGTCAGATAAAGATACTGAGGTGCATTTTGATAATGATTTACATGTAAATGCACAGGATTTTATCATTCCCAATATGATAACGGAAAAAACACTGTTCGTTCCTACTGTGAAAATACATAATGAAAACTTAACGGTTAAAAACAGGCTAATACAAGGCGATAATCTAGATGTAATGCAGTTTCTATTAACCCAGGGATTTGAAAAAAGTATTGATTTGATTTATATCGACCCGCCTTATATGAGTGCCAGCAATTATCATATTAAAACCATCATCGAAAGTAAGGGCACAAAACAAACCATTAACCGCCCAGCTTTTGAGGATACCTGGAATAATGAAACAGAAAATTATCTTAATCATATTTATTCCAGGTTGAAAGTAATGTATAAACTGCTCAAGGCTAATGGCAGTATATTTGTACACTTAGACTGGCATATCAGTCATTATGTGAAAGTGCTGTTGGATGAGATATTTACCCCGGACGCTTTCATAAATGAGATTGTTTGGTGTTACAGCGGGGGCAGCGGTGCAGTAAGACATTTTCAAAGAAAGCATGATGTAATTTTGTGGTATGTGAAAGGTGTGGATTATATATTCAATCCACAGTATCGCCCGTATACGGAAGGTACAGTTCAAAGAGGCTTGACCAGAATCAAAGGAGATAAATACAAATTAAATGAAAAAGGTGCTAATTTACAGGATTGGTGGGCGGATATAAATAAAATCTTAAGTCCTACTGCCCGGGAAAACTTAAAATTTCCCACTCAAAAACCCATCAGCCTGATTAAAAGAATAATCGCTGCAGCCAGTAATCCGGGCAGTTTGGTAGCAGATTTCTATGCCGGTTCCGCTACTACAGCGGAAGTTTGTGAACAAACGGGCAGATCCTGGATCTGCTGTGATTCAGGTCAATTGGCAATAGAAACTGCTCTCAGCCGCTTAATAAAGTGTAATGCAAATCCTTTTTCTCTGGAGGTAATCAATCAGCCATCCAGTCAAAATTCCCTGCTGGAAGTTGAAGCACGTACCATTAAGGAATCTGATGGTGAAATAGATATCAGTATCAATATAAAAAACTACATACCTGAATCACTGCCGGAAAATTATAAGCACAATCATCCTGCAGCCTTAATACACTTTTGGGAAATAGACCTGAATCACAACGGCAATAATTTTTACTCCAATATACAGGTTTTTAGAAAAACCAGAAAACTAGATGATTCTCTTTGTCTAGATATTATAGTACGTATCCCGGCACGGAACAAATATGCGATAGCCGTGCGTGTCCATGATTTAATGGGTAATATAACCACCAGTATTGTCCAAATGAGTACTAATCTTTCCTGATTCGACCTTGTTTTAATAGATTAAACAAATCAACTTCTTTATCGTCACCCAATGGGAGCCATACTTCCTCATATATATCTACATCAGCAACAGCATCATATCTCAACGGGATATTTACTTTTTTACCATTATAGGACACAGGTTCAATTCTCATAAAAATGATCCTTTCCAATAATTGTTTATTAAACTTTATTTCGCTGAGACATTTTATAACCCAGCAAAAAAACCCCGGTTATTAAAGCTGAATGTAAGGCCCACCAACCGGATTCCATAAAACTAAAGCAGCCCGGATCGATTTTATCATTCCCTATAACTTTTTTTATAAGTGAATTCTTCTGGTCCATCATTCCAAAAAACATAAGCTCCTTTTCCTTTCTACATTGATTTATGATTTATATTTGAATATATTTTTCCCGCCAAAATTTAAATTAGCTAAGCAAATAATACCAAAAATATTTAGTTATTATTTGACAAAAATGGTATACTGCTGAAAATATTGTTGCATATAAGGAAAATGTATGCTAACAATGACTTTAAGATTTTATAATTTGAGGTAATTATAATGAATAACCATGAGAAAAGAGCTCTTTGTGCTCTTCATTCTGTAAAAGGGATCGGTAATCGTACTCTTTGGCATATCAAGTCTGCATTCGGTAGTTTTGAAAAATGCCTGGAAGCAGATAGTGATCAGATGAAAGCTATTAATTTATCACCTGAAGTTATAAAAGAAATACTATATTTGAAACACAACCCAGAGCAGTTAAAAGAATGGGAAAGAATTCAGCAAAAGGGTATCCAAGTAATTTGTTTTGAAGATAGTGATTATCCAGTTTTATTACGAAGTATCAGTAATCCTCCTTATGTTTTATATGTGATAGGAGATATTTCCCTGACAGAAAATTTGTGTGTGGCAGTTGTTGGTTCTCGAATTGCTACTGCCTATGGAAAAATGGCTTCCAGGAAATTTGGCCTGGAACTGGTACAAAATAATATTACGGTAGTAAGCGGTATGGCTCGCGGGATTGATACTGAAGCACAATTAGGGGCCTTGGAGGGAAATGGCCATACAATAGCTGTTTTAGGAAGTGGGCTTGATGTAGTTTACCCCAGGGAAAACATAAGGATCTTTAAACAGATATGTGAAACAGGATTGGCAGTCAGTGAATATCCCCTGAGAACTCCACCGGATGCAGGAAACTTTCCGGCGCGCAACAGAATTATTTCCGGGTTGAGCAAGGGAGTTATGGTCATAGAAGCAATGGAAAAGAGCGGTGCCCTGATTACAGTAGATTTTGCCTTGGAACAAGGCCGGGACGTATTTGCTGTTCCAGGTCCTATCAATAGTAAAAACAGTGCAGGTACTAATAATCTGATCAAACAGGGAGCTAAGATTATTACCTCGGTTGAGGATGTATTGGAAGAATACTTTGTATACAATAATGAAAGTGAATTCAAGGAAGTTAAACAGCAGAAGCTTTTATTGCTTGATAAAAAGGAAGAAATGATTGTAGAATGTATTGAATCCCAATCCAAGCATTTTGACTCAATTCTGGAGGAAACAGGACTTGAGATTGGAACTCTCAGTACCCTGTTATTGAAACTGGAATTCGAGGGCATAATAAAATCCCTACCGGGAAACAGCTATGTAAAAATGTTTTAATAATTAATCTAAAAGAGGTGATTTGTTTGGCAGGACCAACACTGGTTATTGTTGAATCGGCAGCCAAGGCCAAAACATTGGAAAAATTTTTAGGCAAAGGGTATAAAGTTAAAGCTTCTGTAGGACATATAAAAGATTTACCCAAGAGTAAGCTGGGAATAGATATTGAAAATAATTTTGAGCCGCAGTATATAACCATCAGGGGCAAAGGCGACCTCTTAAAAGAAATTAAAGATGAATCGCAAAAAGCTTCCAAAGTACTTCTGGCAACAGACCCGGACCGGGAAGGGGAAGCAATTGCCTGGCATCTGCAAAATGCCATTAAAATATCGCCTGATGCTAAATGCCGCATTGAGTTTAATGAAATTACCAAAGATGCTGTTAAAAAAGCCATAAAGCATTCACGTAATATAGATGTTGATAGAGTTAATGCTCAGCAGACCAGAAGAATTCTTGACCGTTTGGTGGGCTATAATCTGAGCCCTCTCTTATGGAGCAAAGTCCGTAAAGGGCTGAGCGCCGGACGTGTTCAGTCAGTTGTAGTACGTATTATCTGTGAAAGGGAACGGGAGATCAATGCTTTTGTTCCTGTAGAGTATTGGACTGTGGAAGTCGTTCTGGCAGATGGCAAACAACAGTTTACAGCAAGGCTCACCTCTTTCAATAATAAAAAGATCGAAATACATCATGGTGATGAGAAAGATATTATTGAGGAAAACCTAAAGGAAAGCCAGTTTACGGTAGAAAAAATTGACAGCAAAGATAAAAGGCGCAAGGCTAATCCGCCTTTTATTACCAGCACACTTCAGCAGGAGGCATCTAAACGCCTTAACTTCTATTCCAAAAGAACCATGAAAGTCGCCCAGGAATTATATGAAGGTCTGGCTGTGGGACCCGAAGGAACCATAGGATTAATTACTTATTTAAGAACAGATTCCACTCGGATTTCACACTCTGCCCAGGAGGAAGCCCTGGATTATATTAAGCAGACCTATGGTCCCAAATATGTACCTGATACCCCAAATCTTTATACCAATAAAAAAGGTGCCCAGGATGCTCATGAGGCCATTCGCCCAACATCGGTTTTTCGCAATCCGGAAAAAATCAAAGCATTTTTAACCCGTGACCAGTATCGTTTATATAAACTGATTTGGGACAGATTTGTTGCCAGCCAAATGACAGCTGCTGTTTATGATACCAAAACAGTTGATATTAAAGCAGGAGTATACGGGCTTAAAGCAACTTCCTCCACCATTAAATTCATAGGATATAAAAAAGTATATAATGATTCTGAAGAAGAAGAAGTTAAAAACGCTATTCCAGAATTAAAAAAGGGGCAAACCCTGAAGTTGATCGAAATTGATTCTCAGCAGCATTTTACCCAGCCGCCCCCGCGATTCACCGAAGCCAGCCTGGTCAAATTACTGGAAGAAAAAAATATTGGCAGACCAAGTACTTATGCACCTATTATCGATACTATTATAAAACGCTATTATGTAGAGAGGCAAAATAAGCAATTTGTGCCTACTGAATTAGGATTTATTGTAACAGATCTGCTGAGACAGTATTTTGGCAACATACTGGAGGTAGAGTTTACTGCCAAAATGGAAGAAGAATTAGATCAGATAGAAGACGGTGAAATGGATTGGAAAGCCGTAATAAAAGAGTTTTATCAGCCTTTTGAAGTGGATTTGGCCAAGGCCATGGAAGTGGTGGAAAAGATTGAAATCAAAGACGAAGAGGCTGGCAAAGACTGCCCTTTATGTGGTCAACCTCTGCTCATAAAACATGGCAGGTTTGGCAAGTTTCTGGCTTGTTCAGGCTTTCCGGAATGCAGGCATACCGAATCGATCAATGAGGATACAGGTGTAGCATGCCCACAATGCGGGAAGTCGGTAATTGCTCTTAAATCTAAAAAAGGCAGGCAATTTTTCGGCTGTAAAGGATATCCTGAATGCTCTTTCAGATCCTGGAACAAGCCAACTGGTGAGAAATGCCCTAAATGTGGCGATGCCCTTGTGGAACGGCCACATAAGACAAAGGTAAATGAAATTATCTGCCAAAATAAGGAATGTAAATATAAACCGGAAATGGGGACCGATCTTGAAGAAGGTTAATGTTCTTGGAGGAGGATTGGCTGGCTGTGAAGCTGCATACCGAATCGCTTCTTCAGGTATTGAAGTGGATTTATGGGAAATGCGGCCTGAAAAAACGACCCCGGTCCATCAGACCAGTAATTTGGCTGAGCTTGTTTGCAGCAATTCCTTGAAATCAGAATTGGAAAATACTGCACAGGGATTGCTGAAAAAAGAAATGAAGACTTTTGGTTCTCTTTTACTTTGGTGCGCAGATAAAGCCAGAGTCCCTGCCGGTTCCGCTTTGGCGGTAGACAGAAATGTATTTGCCGAACTGGTAACTGCTAAAATAACCAGCCATCCCAATATTCGCATAAATCGACAGGAAGTAACCAGCATTCCTAAAGATGAAATCAGCATCATTGCAACCGGGCCCCTGACCTCAGAGGCTCTGAGTCGGCAAATAGCTTTGCTGGGCGGTGAAGACAACCTGTATTTTTTTGATGCCATAGCTCCCAGTGTAACGGAAGAAAGTATTGATAAAACTAAGGCTTTTAAAGCTTCCCGATATGGAAAAGGAACAGATGACTATTATAACTGTCCGTTAAGTAAGGCTGAATATCAGGAGTTTTATGATAACCTGATTGATGCGGATATTAAAGAAGGGCACAGCATAGATAAAAACTTATTTTTCAGCGGCTGCATGCCAATCGAAATCATGGCCAGACGAGGGAAAGATACTTTATGTTACGGACCTATGCGGCCGGTAGGTCTCACCGGTCCCGATGGAGATGACCTTGCCTATGCAGTCTTGCAGTTACGTCAGGAAGATCAAGCAGGACAAATTTATGGTCTGGTAGGATTTCAAACCCGGCTGCGCTGGGGAGAACAGGATCGGATACTCCGCCTGATACCGGCCCTTAAAAATGCGGAATTTGTTCGTTACGGGGCAATGCATCGTAATACTTATATTAATAGTCCCAATATACTGAAACCCACTCTGCAGTTCAAAGGCAATGAACGGGTCTTTTTTGCCGGGCAGATTACCGGTGTGGAAGGATACATGGAGTCTGCAGCCACTGGAATAGTTACTGGTATCAATGTGGTGAACCTGGTAAAGGGCAGAGAACCGGTAATTCTTTCAGCTAATACTATGCTGGGTGCTTTGATTGATTTCATTACTCATTCCAATGCCAAAAATTTTCAACCGGTAAACGCCAATTTTGGATTACTCCCTCCGCTGAACCAGCGAATCAGAAACAAAGTGCAACGTTACGAAGCATATACGGAAAGAGCATTGGCAGAGCTTAACAAATATTCAGAATTGTTTATGGAGTTGTTGTAAAATAATGCATATTATGCTAGCATTTTTAACAGGAGTGTGGAAAATATGCTGTTTCGGGATATTGAGAGCTTTCTGAACCATATGCGAGTGGAAAAAAATGCGTCGAAATTTACCATCTCCAATTATAAAACAGACTTAATGCAGTATTTTCAATTTCTGGCGGCAAAAGAAAACCTGCCTTTTGAACAAATGACCAATGATTTGATTGACCACAAGTCGGTCCGTGAATATCTGGCCAGTATTCAGAATAAAGGCCAAAGTAAAGCAACAGCAGCGAGAAAGCTGGCTGCTTTAAGGTCCTATGTCAAGTATTTATGTCGGCAGAATATTTTAAGCGATAACCCTATTGCGGCAGTATCTACACCAAAACAAGAAAAGAAGCTGCCCAAGTTTTTATATAACCAGGAAATCGATTTATTAATGAAAGCGCCGGATTTAAAAAATCCAAATAGTATAAGAGATAAAGCAATAATGGAAACCCTATACTCTTCTGGTATCAGAGTCAGTGAACTGACCGGGTTGAATTTAAAAGATTTGGATTTTGCTGAAGAGTATATAAAGGTAACCGGTAAGGGCGGTAAAGATCGGTTAATACCGCTGGGGCATAAGGCCAAAGCAGCGTTGGAGCTTTATCTAAGGAAAAGCAGGCCATTTTTGATCAAGCAGGGAGAAGACAGTGAGGAAGAGGCTGTCTTTTTAAATAGGTTTGGCGGTCGGCTATCAAACAGAGGGGTTAGAAATGTACTTAATAAATATGTAAAGGAAATATCATTAAATCAGAAAATCAGCCCCCACACATTAAGGCATTCTTTTGCCACACATTTATTAAATAACGGTGCAGATTTAAGGGCAGTACAAGAGTTATTGGGACATGTGAAACTATCCACCACGCAAATCTATACTCATTTAACCAGAGAAAATATCAAAAATATATATAATAATACACATCCCAGGAGGTAATTATGTTTCAAGGAACCACAATCGTAGCTGTTAGGAAAGATAATGAGACTGCTATAGCCGGAGATGGGCAGGTAACATTTGGCCAGAACACCATCATGAAACATAATGCCACAAAAATTAGAAGATTATATGAAGGCAAAGTGATAGCTGGTTTTGCCGGTGCTGTTGCTGATGCCTTTACTTTATTTGCCAGATTTGAAGAAAAACTAAAACAATCAGGGGGCAATCTTACCAAAGCAGCAGTAGATATGGCCAAGGATTGGAGAACAGACAGGACAATGCAGCGGTTGGAAGCGCTGCTTATTGTTGCTGACAGAGAAAAAATGTTCCTCATATCCGGTACCGGAGAAGTAATCGAGCCTGATGATGCTATTACTGCCATTGGTTCAGGCGGTTCATACGCCCTTGCAGCAGCAAAATCTCTTTACAAGTTTACTGATATGCCGGCCCGGCAAATTGCTCGCGAAGCACTTAAAATAGCTGCAGAAATATGTATTTATACCAATGATCATATCACCATGGAAGTGATCGAAGCTGGCCGCTGGGAGGATCGCCATGTATAACATTACACCTAAGGAAGTTGTTAAAGAACTGGGCAAACATATTATTGGTCAACAGGCAGCTAAAAAGGCTGTTGCAATTGCACTCAGAAATCGCTACCGCAGAAAACTGCTGCCGGAAGATGTGCGGGATGAAATATACCCCAAAAACATTATTATGATAGGCCCGACTGGAGTAGGTAAAACTGAAATTGCGCGCCGCCTGGCAAAATTGGTTAAGGCGCCTTTTATAAAAGTGGAGGCCAGTAAATTTACAGAGGTAGGTTATGTTGGCCGGGATGTTGATTCCATGATACGCGATTTGATTGAGACTTCAATTCGTCTGGTGAAAATGGAGAAATACGAGGAGGTGGAAAGTAAAGGGAGAGATTTGGCCGAGGAAAGAATAGCAAGTTACATAGTTCCCCTGCCCAAAAAAAAGAAAGTAGCCAAAAATCCTTGGGAATTACTGCTTGGTCATAATGTTGAAACGGAACAAAGAGATGAAGATGAATATGATTTAAATGCCCAAGCAATTTTGCAAAAAAGGGAGATCGTGAAACAAAAAGTAAAACGCCTTGAATTGGAAGATGAAATAATTGAAATAGATGTGGAAGAGAAAAATACTTCATTTATGGAGATTATTTCAGGCTCTGGAGTGGAAGAGATGGGCATTAATCTTAGGGATATGTTTGGTAATATGGTGCCCAAAAAAAAGAAAAAGCGCAGAGTAACAGTCTCCGAGGCAAGAAAGATTCTAACCAATGAGGAAGCCCAGCTTTTAATCGATATGGATGAAGTGAACAGAATCGCCATAAAACGAGCGGAAGAAGACGGCATCGTGTTTCTGGATGAAATCGATAAGATTGCCAGCCGGGATAGTTCTTACGGGCCTGATGTCTCAAGGGGCGGAGTACAAAGAGATATCCTGCCGATTATAGAAGGTGCAACTGTTATGACTAAATATGGTCCGGTTAAAACAGACCATATCTTATTTATTGCAGCAGGAGCCTTCCATGTAAGTAAGCCTTCAGATTTAATTCCTGAACTGCAGGGTAGATTTCCTATAAGAGTGGAATTGGAAAGTTTGAACAAAGAGGATTTGAAAAGGATACTTAAGGAACCCAATAATTCTTTGATCAAACAATACACTGCATTACTGGCTACTGAAAAAGTCAAAATTACCTTTAATGAAGAATCAATCGACTATTTGGCTCAAATGGCCTTTGATGTAAACGCAAAAACAGAGAATATCGGAGCACGCCGTTTGCACACAATTATGGAGAAAGTTTTGGAAGATCTGCTTTTTGATTCACCGGAAATGCAGGGACAGGAAATCATAATTGACCTTAATTATGTGAAAGAAAAATTGAAATCCATTGTTGAAGATGATGATCTGAGCAGATATATATTGTAGGAGGTTTTTTGATGGGAAAAAGTTTATTGGAAAAATCTAGGGCCATAAACAAAATACTGAAAAAAATTGGTCAATCCGCAGTTGATTATTATGAAATGGCTCAGGTTCTGTCTGAGAATTTGGAGTGCAGTGTATTTATTGTGGGCCGGAGAGGTCAAATCGGCGGATATGCATTTAATGAAGAGGCAACATGCAGTGCAGTTGAAGACCTTATGAATCATGCGGAAAGATTCCCGGAAAGCTTTAATCAGGAACTCAGTAATTTACAAGAGACCAAAACCAATTTCACTCTTGAAGAAGGCCGCAAATGTTTCTTCAACCCTGATAATGTTACCTGCGATTGTTCCACCAGGATCTGGTCAATAACTCCGGTTTTTGGCGGAGCCAGAAGGGTTGGAACATTGATCCTCATGCGTGAAAACAAAGAATTTACCGATGAAGAAATAGTGCTGGCGGAATACGGAGCCATCGTGGTTGCCAATGAAATTATGCGAATGCGTTCGGAAAGAATCGAAGAAGAAGCCAGGAAAAAAGCTTCTGTGCAAATTGCACTGGCCACCCTTTCTTATTCAGAAAGAGAAGCAATCGAACATATTATGGCCGAATTAAATGGTAAAGAAGGTTTGCTGATTGCCAGCCGTATTGCGGATAAAGTTGGTATCACACGCTCTGTGATCGTAAGTGCACTACGTAAATTTGAAAGTGCCAATGTGATTGAGTCAAGGTCTTTAGGTATGAAAGGTACTTATATCAAAATTTTAAATGAATATTTGCTCTCTGAGTTACAAAAACAAAATTAAATATTAAAAAGTCTAGCTTATTACAAGCTGGCTTTTTTTTAAGAGACAAATAATAATTGACTAATTTGATCTCATAATTATACTGGCTAACACAATATTGGTATAGATATTGCATCAAATCCATGTATTGTGGTATATTATTTGATGGTGATTACACACGCTGCCGGACTTCTTAAACAGTGCTAGCAATAGTTTTTAAGGAGGATGAAGCAGCGGAGGATTTAAAACTGAAAGGAGGTGTTATTGGTGTCAGTAATTACTATGAAACAGCTTCTGGAGGCAGGAGTGCATTTCGGACACCAGACACGCAGATGGAACCCTAAGATGGCCACTTACATTTATATGGAGAGAAACGGCATCTACATTATTGACTTACAGCAGACGGTGAAGAAATTCACGGAAGCCTACGATTTTGTTAAAAACGTTGCTGCCGATGGGAAGGGAATTCTTTTTGTAGGTACAAAAAAACAAGCTCAGGAAACCATTAAGGAAGAAGCACAAAAGTGCGGTATGTATTTTGTTAACCAGCGCTGGTTAGGCGGAATGTTAACCAATTACAAAACCATCCGTAAACGGGTTTTCAGATTAAAAGAACTGGAAAAAATGGAACAGGATGGCGCTTTTGAGGTTTTAACCAAAAAAGAAGTGGCAAAGCTTATAAATGAAAGAGAACGCCTGGAAAGATTCTTAGGCGGCATCAAAGACATGGATAAGCTGCCTGGAGCAGTTTTTATTGTAGATCCTCGCAAGGAGAGAATAGCGGTAGCTGAAGCTCGTAAGTTGGGTATACCAGTGGTTGCTATTGTTGATACTAATTGTGATCCAGATGAAGTTGATTATGTGATCCCCGGTAATGATGATGCAATCAGAGCGGTGAAACTAATTTCATCCAAGATAGCAGATGCGGTACTGGAAGCCAGACAGGGCGAACAGGTTACTGCATAATTAGAAAATAAAGGGGTGAATAGGGTTTCCCTAAAACACCCCTTTTTCAAACATATAACTTGATTGAATAACAGGAGGTTTAACACCATGGTAACAGCTGCAATGGTAAAAGAGCTCCGGGAAAGAACCGGAGCTGGAATGATGGATTGTAAAAAAGCGCTGGTGGAAACAAATGGAGATATTGAAAAAGCCATTGATGAATTAAGAGCCAAAGGCCTGGCAAAAGCAGCCAAGAAAGCAGGCAGAACTGCTTCTGAAGGCGTAGCTATTTCTTATATACATGGCGGAGGTCGGATCGGTGTTCTGGTTGAAGTGAATTGTGAAACTGATTTTGTGGCAAAAACCGATGAATTTAAACAATTAGCCTATGACATAGCTATGCAAATCGCGGCTTCCAATCCCTCTTATGTAAGACGTGAAGAGGTTCCGGAAAGTGTTGTTAACCATGAAAAAGAAGTACTCAGAGCCCAGGCTATAGAAGAAGGAAAACCGGAAAAAGTAATAGATAAAATGGTTGAAGGGCGTATTGAAAAATATTATAAAGAAAACTGCCTTTTGGAACAGCCCTATATTAAAGATCCCGACAAGACTGTACAGGAGTTGCTCCATGAAAATGTCGCCAAGATCGGAGAAAATATTTCAATACGCAGATTTGCTCGTTTCGAAGTGGGCGAAGGAATTGAAAAAGAAGATACTGATTTTGCTGCCGAGGTAATGTCACAAATAAAATAATACAGCAGCTAGGGGGTTATTCTTTTGGGCGCTTCCAAGTACAAGAGGATTGTTTTAAAACTTAGTGGAGAAGCTTTGGCAGGTGAAACCGGATACGGTGTTGATAATACTATAATCTCATCAATCGCCCGTCAAGTGGTTGAAGTCGTCAAAGTCGGCGTTCAGGTAGCGATAGTTGTAGGCGGGGGTAATATCTGGAGGGGTGTTGCCGGCAGTGCCCAGGGCATGGACAGAGCCACAGCTGATTATATGGGAATGCTGGCCACCGTTATTAATTCATTGGCTTTGCAGGACGCCCTGGAAAAGCAGGGTATGGAATCCCGTGTTATGTCAGCCATAGAGATGAAAGAAGTAGCTGAACCATATATTAGAAGAAGAGCTATTCGCCACCTGGAGAAGGGGCGGGTTGTAGTCTTCGCAGCCGGAACCGGAAATCCTTATTTTTCCACAGATACCACTGCCGCTTTAAGATCTGCCGAGATAGAGGCTGAAGTGATACTAATGGCGAAAAAGGTTGACGGAGTATATGATTCAGACCCTGTGCACAACCCAAATGCCGTCAGGTATGATTCTTTGCATTTTCTTGATGTACTTAATAAAGGCTTGGGGGTAATGGACTCCACTGCTGCATCACTTTGTATGGACAATGGCATACCGATTATCGTCTTTGACCTGACCAGAAACGGCAATATATTAAAAGCTGTTATGGGACAGAATATCGGGACTTATGTAGGAGGTAAGGCTAATGATTAAGGAAATAATAAAAGATTCTGAGGACAGAATGAAAAAAGCCATCGAATTTCTCACTAAGGATTTGGCATCAATGAGAGCTGGAAGAGCTAACCCGGGTATGTTGGACAGGATCATGGTGGATTACTACGGAGAACCTACACCATTAAATCAACTGGCCAATATCACTGTGCCTGAGGCCAGATTACTGGTTATTCAACCCTGGGATAAACATAGTATTACCGATATTGAAAAAGCGATTATGAAATCTGATCTGGGAATCAATCCTTCCAATGACGGAAATGTTATTAGACTGGCAGTACCCCAGTTAACCGAAGAAAGACGCAAAGATCTAGTGAAAGTGGTAAAGAAACGTGCTGAAGAAGCAAAAGTTGCCATAAGAAATATTCGCCGTGAAGCCAACGACCTGATTAAACAAGCGGAAAAAGACAAGCTGGTTTCAGAGGATGAAGCAAAGAAAGGCAATGATGAAATACAGAAAGTCACTGATAAAGGGGTAAAGGATATAGAAGCCATTTTGCAAGCTAAGGAAAAAGATGTAATGGAGGTTTAAATTGGTATCCAACATCGTCCTTTATCTGTTAATATTAGCTTAATGAATATGCCCCCTTATTGGGGGTTTTGTACTTTAAAAAGAAGGAGTACAAAGATTTGGTCAGTAAATATGAAGAAATGATTGATATAAAAAAACTTCCCCGCCATATCGCTGTTATTATGGATGGCAATGGGCGCTGGGCTAGTCAGAAATTAATGCCGCGTACCATGGGGCATAAAGCGGGAATGCAGGCTTTGAAAAGAACGGTTGAGGCTTGTGCTGAAATAAAAATCCCGATATTATCAGTTTATGCTTTTTCCACCGAGAATTGGAAAAGGCCGGCGGAGGAAGTAAATTATCTGATGCAATTATTAGTGGAATATATTGAAAAAGAAATTAATGAATTACATAAAAATAATATAAAAATAAAAATAACCGGGGATTATTCTACTTTGCCCAGAGTGTGTATAAGCAGTATAAATAACGCAATAGAAAAAACCGGCAATAATACAGGTATGATTTTTAATATTGCTCTAAACTATGGTTCCCGTAAGGAGATCCTTCGTGTTGTGCAGCAAATAGCTGCTCAGGTAAAAAGCGGCAAGGCAAGTCCTGATACTATTGATGAAAATTTAATCAACAGCCTGCTTTATACCGGGGATATTCCTGATCCTGACTTATTGATAAGAACAGCCGGAGAAATGCGCTTAAGTAATTTCATGTTATGGCAGATCGCTTATACAGAATTGTTTTTTACCCAATGTATGTGGCCCGATTTTAACCGGGAAGTGCTGATGAATGCCATATGGAGCTATCAGCAGAGAGAGAGAAGATTTGGTGGACTAAAATAATCGTTTCTTGCAGGAGTAAATAAAATGCTTAAAACCAGATTATTAAGTGCTTTAATTGGCATCAGTGCTATATTCCTCATTATTTATGCGGGAGGCATCTTCTGGCAGGGCTTTGTGCTGCTGCTTGGTCTGATCGCCTATTATGAGTATTTGCAAATGATGGGAAAGAGTCAGTATAAACCTTTAATAATTCCGGGCTATCTGCTGCTGTTATTCATGTTATTCTCTTACCAGGCAGAGCAATGGCTGTATCCAGGAATATTTTTTTTAATCATTATATTTGTTATCGATTCGGTTTTGAAATACCCGCAGCTTACAGTTGTAGATAGCGGACTATCTTTTTTCGGCGCATTCTTTATAGGATTTTTATTGAGCTTTGCCATGCGAATGACAGATTTTCAAAATGAATCCCTGGTTATTCTATTGGCTCTTTTATTAACCTGGGCCAGTGATACAGGCGGTTATTTTGGCGGACGTTTTTTCGGGAAACATAAACTGGCCCCTCTCTTAAGCCCTAATAAAACCTGGGAAGGAGCCATAGGAAGTATAGTACTAACAATTATTACAGCAGTTTTATTTTTCTTGCTTACTGAAATGGAAACAGATTTTTGGGCATATGTTATATTATTAGGTATACTGGCTAGTATATCAGCTCAATTTGGCGATTTGTTCATTTCGGGAATGAAACGTTATTTTGCGGTGAAGGATACAGGCAGAATTATTCCTGGCCATGGAGGTATTCTGGACCGCTTTGATAGTTTTTTACTGGTGGCGCCCTTGGTATTTTGTTATTGTTTACTTTTTATATAGGGTGAAAGCAGGTGTATTTACTTGGAACCTGAGTTACAAAAATACTTGAAACTGCTTATAAAAATGTCCATAGGAGTTTTAGTTTTATTAGCTGTCTATTTACTCCTGGTCTATGTTTTTCCCTTATTTGGAGGGATCCTGGCGAAATTACCGGTGTTGCTGGCGCCTTTTATTATTGCACTGGTGATAGCAGTACTTGTAGAGCCTCTGGTAAATTTTTTTGAAATTAGAATAAGATTAAGACGGAGCTGGGCAGTTATATTCAGCCTGGTTTTGTCGGTGGGAGGATTTTTTTACATTGTTTCTGCCCTGATTGTAAAAGTTATTGATGAATTATCAGGGTTATATCCACGTATGATGGCATATAGCGATCAGACCATAAATCAGTTTATTTCAGCCATTGGTGACATAAGGCTGTTTTATTTGCAGTTGGACCTGCCCCTTGAAGTTGAGAAAACATTACAGGACAACCTTGAAAACGCCATGAATTTATTGAAGTCTTTTATGGAGACTACAGTCAACAGTATGGTGCAAATTTTAACTGCTCTTCCCAATATGTTTATTTTCATCATGATAGCAACGGTTGCTACTTACTTGATCATCAAGGACCGGGCACTGATAAGAACTTTTTTATTTAGTTTTATCCCTGCTGCTGCACAATCCCAGACCAGGCAGATTGTCGCTGAATTATTTCAGGCTTTGATAGGTTTTTTCAAAGCATACAGTATTTTGATTTCCATTACAGGGCTCCTGACCATTGTCGGGCTGAGGATTATGGGTATTGATTATTATCTGACAATAGGAATTGTCACAGGTTTACTGGATATTTTGCCTATAGTAGGCCCGGGAACTCTGTTTGTACCCTGGATCATATGGGAGTTAATGACAGGCAAGACAAAAATGGCAGTGAGCTTACTCATTTTATATATTATTATTTCAGCGGTGCGTCAGTTTTCAGAACCCAAAATTCTTGGCGATAACATAGGGTTACACCCCTTAGCCACCTTAATAGCACTATACATGGGATTAAAACTGGGCGGAATAGCAGGTATGATTGCAGGACCAGTGCTTGTTGTAATTGTAATTGCATGTTATCGGGCAGGAATTTTTAACAGTTTACTGCGGAGGAAAATATAATGACAGCTAATAAAAAGACGAAAGTAGTTATTTTAGGCTCAACTGGTTCTATTGGCATCCAGGCCTTGCAAGTCATTGATCTGCACCGGGATAAGTTTCAGGTTATTGGTTTGGCAGCCAAAGATGAACTAAATAGCATTGAAGAGCAAATCATGAGATATAGTCCTTCTGCTGTATCAGTAGATGACCAAAAAACTTATGATCAGTTGAAAAACTCAGCAGGCAGTTATACAAAACTATTATTGGGACTTGATGGCTTAAATCAATTAGCTTCACTGGATGAAGCTGATATTGTTATTATAGCCTTAAGCGGAGCCATAGGCATATTGCCTACATTAGCGGCTATAAAAGCCAGGAAAAGAATTGCCCTGGCCAATAAAGAGACTTTAGTTGCTGCCGGAGAAATCGTTATGCAGATGGCAGCTTTGAATAATGTGGAGATCATTCCGGTTGACAGTGAACATTCAGCTGTTTTTCAATGCATAGGAGGCAATGACAAGGCAGTAAAAAACATTTGGCTTACTGCCTCAGGAGGCCCCTTTAAAGATAGCAGCTATGAAGAACTCAAGCAGGTAACTGTGGAAAAAGCTTTAAAACACCCTAACTGGTCAATGGGGCCTAAAATTACCATAGATTCTGCAACCATGATGAATAAAGGATTGGAAGTTATAGAAGCCCATCATTTATTCAATACCGATTATCAACAAATCAAAGTGGTGATTCAAAAGGAGAGTATCATTCACTCCATGGTAGAGTTTACAGATGGTTCTTTTCTGGCCCATTTAGGTACAGCAGATATGAGGATACCCATTCAGTATGCCTTAAGTTATCCTGAACGTTATCATTCACCGGCCAGTCATCTGGATCCATTAAGTCTTAGCAATATTTCTTTTGCCAAGCCGGATTACACAAAATTCCCAGCTTTGGGACTGGCCTATCATGCAGGTAAAACAGGTGGAACATTGCCAGCCGTAATGAATGCAGCCAATGAAGTGGCAGTTCACAGTTTTCTTGAACAACGCCTAAGTTTTACTGCAATTCCTACTATCGTTGAAAAAGTAATGAGCAAACATGAAAATATGGACGCCCTCAGTATTGACAATATACTACAGGCAGACAAATGGGCACGTGAGATAAGTGAACATCTTATCAGTAAAGGAGGATAATCAAACATGACCATCATTATTACTCTGTTAATTATTGCGGTACTGATTTTGGTCCATGAGTGGGGACATTTTGTTACTGCCCGCAAAATCGGGATACCGGTTTATGAATTCAGTCTTGGCTTTGGCTATAAATTACTGTCAGTTACTCGGGATGGTGTGGAATACTCTTTGAGGATTTTCCCTCTGGGCGGTTTTGTCCGTATGGCTGGTGAGGAAATGGGGGATAATGAGGACCCCCGGGGCTTTAGCAACAGAACCCCATGGGAGAAAATGCTGGTATCCTTTTCCGGCCCCTTTATGAATTTTGTTCTGGCTGCCGTAGTGTTTATTCTGATCTACAGTGCCATTGGCATACCGCAGCCGATCAATGATCCCATCATAGGTAAAGTTATGAAAAATAATCCTGCTGCACAGGCAGGTTTAATGGAAGGAGACCGTGTATTATCAGTAAATGATATAAAAGTATCTACATGGTCAGAATTTACTGAACAAATTGCTGCCAATCCCGAAGGCCGGACACTAACCCTTGATATAGATCGGGGCGGCCAAAATTTGATTCTGGAAATGGTTCCCGTTAAAACGGAAGGAAATGACAAACCGACCATTGGGGTAATCAGCTCAGTCAAGTATGAAAGGCAGGGAATTATCTATTCAATCAAAATGGGCATGGTCCAGACTTATACCATGACTATCATGCTCCTGCAGTCATTGGGGCTGCTGATTACCGGAGGGGCCTCGGCAAATGACCTGGCAGGTCCGGTTGGCATTACCAAATTAGTTGGAGAAGTAGCACAGATAGGCGGTGTCTTTGTTTTGAATTTTGCTGCTTTTTTAAGCATTAATCTGGGATTGATAACTCTATTGCCGATACCGGCATTAGACGGCAGCAAAATCGTATTTTCACTGGTGGAAGTGATCAGAAGAAAACCTATCGATCCGGAAAAAGAAGGTTTTATTAACTGGCTGGGATTTATGTTTCTTATGCTCTTAATTGTATTTGTCACCTATAATGATATAATTCGTTTAATTAAAGGATAAAAAGATGAGAAGAAAATCCAGAGTAATAAAAATCGGCAATCAACTTATTGGAGGCAATCGCCCGGTAACCGTTCAATCAATGACAACAACTGACACCAGAAATATACCGGCAACTGTTGCCCAGATAAGGAGCCTTGAGGCAGTTGGCTGTGAAATCATTCGTGTAGCGGTAGTAGATCTGGAAGCTGCCAGAGCCATCGCCAAAATAAAAAAAGCAATCAATATCCCTTTGGTGGCAGATATACATTTTGATTATAAACTGGCCTTGGAAAGTGTGGATGCAGGGGCAGATGCCCTGAGGATCAATCCCGGCAACATCGGCCAGATCTATAAAGTAAAACAGGTCGTGAAAAGCTGCAAAGATAGAGACATTCCGATTAGAATCGGAGTCAACAGCGGTTCACTGGATAAAAAACTGCTGCAGAAATATGGCCATATATGTGCTGAGGCAATGGTTGAAAGTGCTCTGGAGCATGTAAAAATACTGGAGGATCTGGATTTTGATCAGATCAAGATATCTCTCAAATCTTCTTCTGTAACGCTTAGTATCGATTCTTATCGGATGATCGCCGAGAAAGTTGATTATCCGCTCCATGTAGGCATAACGGAAGCGGGAACCAAAGACCGGGCTTTGATAAAATCAGCCCTGGGTATGGGACTGTTGCTGTACGAAGGGATAGGTGATACCATAAGAGTTTCCCTGACTGCAGATCCCATTGAAGAAGTATGGGCAGCCTATGAAATATTAAGAAGTCTCGGTTTGCGCAAAAAAGGAGTGGAATTGATCTCCTGTCCTACCTGTGGACGTTGTGAAATAGACTTGATCAGTCTGGCCGAAGAGGTGGACAGGCATGTACGCAAGATAGATAAGCCGGTGAAAGTTGCCGTTATGGGATGTGTTGTCAATGGTCCTGGGGAAGCCAGAGAAGCTGATTTTGGTATTGCAGGCGGGCCTGGAATAGGCTTATTATTTAAAAATGGAAGAATTATAAAAAAAGTTCAGGAAAATGAACTGGTAAATGAATTAATGAAAGAAATAGAACAATATAACCCAGACTAAGGAGGTCACATTTTGAAAGCTTCACAATTGTTTTATCCTACTTTGCGGGAAGTTCCCAGTGAGGCAGAGATTGTAAGCCATCAACTGTTACTGAGGGCAGGATTTATCAGAAAAACCACTGCCGGAGTCTATACTTATTTACCATTAGCCCAAAGGGTCCTTAAAAAAATAACGGATATCGTTCGTGAAGAAATGAACAGAGCCGGCGGGCAAGAAATCATGATGCCTATCATTCAACCCAGAGAACTTTGGGAAAAATCAGGACGTTGGTCATTATACGGGGAAGAGATGTTCAAATTAAATGACAGACACCAGCGTGAATTTGCCCTGGGACCTACCCATGAGGAACTGATAACCACCTTGGTAGATTCTGATGTCCATTCATACAAAGGACTGCCCCTATTACTGTACCAGATTCAAAATAAATACCGGGATGAGATAAGGCCCCGCTTCGGATTGATGAGAGGGCGGGAATTTATCATGAAGGACCTTTATTCATTCGATATTGACTATGAGGGACTTGACGAATCGTACCAAAAAATGCATCATGCATATCAGCGGATTTATGAAAGACTCGAGCTGGATTACCGGGTGGTGCAAGCTGACAGCGGAGCCATTGGCGGCAATGAAAGCCATGAGTTTATGGTTCTGGCCGAAACTGGAGAGTCGGAAATAGTATACTGTTCTTTATGTGATTATGCTGCCAATGTTGAAAAAGCAGTATGTTTGGCAGAAGAAAATCCGCCTGCCCGTAAGGAATATAAGTCTCTTACGAAAGTTCATACACCAGGACAAAAAACCATCAAAGATATTGTTGGATTTCTGGACATTCCTGAACAGCAGCAGATTAAAACCCTTATGTACATGAAAGATGATGAACTGATTGCTGCAATAGTTAGGGGTGACAGGGATCTTAATGAAATAAAACTGAAAAATTTAATTGGCGGTAACCAGTTGTTTATGGCTGATGAAGCAACAGTAAAAAGTATTTGTGGTGCTGGTTTCGGATCACTGGGACCGGTTGGAATGAAGGTCAAGATATATATTGACCTGGAAGTTGCTCAAATGCGAAATTTTGCCTGTGGCGCCAATGAAGATGATTACCATTACACCAATGTAAATATTGGCCGTGATTTTGCTCCTTTTGCAGTAGTAGATATCCGCAATGCTGTTGAAGGAGATAGATGTCCCTGTTGTGAAGGCAGCTTAAAAACTATCCGCGGCATAGAAGTAGGTCACATTTTTAAACTGGGAACCCGTTATTCGGAAGCTTTAGAGGCTACCTTCCTGGATTCCCATGGCCAGGAAAAACCACTGGTGATGGGATGCTATGGAATAGGTATTTCACGTACCATGGCTGCTGCTGTTGAACAGAACAGTGATGAGAATGGAATCCTCTGGCCGCTTCCAATTGCTCCATTTCAGGTTATCATCGTTCCTGTAAATATTAAAAATCAGGAACAGAAAGATCTGGCAGAAAGTATTTATAATGAGCTGACAGCGAAGGGAATCGAAGTGCTGTTAGATGACCGGGATGAACGGGCAGGGGTAAAATTTAAAGATGCTGACCTGATTGGAATTCCTCTGAGAATAACAATTGGTCCCAAGTCATTGCAGGAAAATAAAATAGAAATGAAGAAAAGATGGGAAAAGGAAAACACACTGGTTGATATCAGTGCTGTCACCAAAACGGTTCTTGATATTGTCTTAGAATAAATCAAGTGGATGGATTGATATGTCAGTTTATGAAATAATCTTTAAGTTGACTCTAGCTGCTATTTTGGGCGGACTGATCGGTTTGGAAAGAGAAAGCCTGAGCCGTCCGGCCGGACTAAGAACCTACACACTGGTTTGTGTAGGTTCAGCTTTAGCTATGGTGGTTTCCATTGATATGTACTTCCAGTATTATCAAACCGTCAATGCTGATCCAGGTCGTATTGCTGCCCAGGTAATCAGCGGCATCGGCTTTTTGGGAGCAGGTACCATTATGCGGGAAGGTGCCACAGTCAGGGGGCTTACTACGGCTGCCGGCCTGTGGGTAGTTGCCTGTATTGGACTTGCTGTAGGAGCAGGACTTTATTTACCTGCCATAGCAACCACAGCAGTTATATTATTTGTTCTCATTTATTTTATTAGATTTGAACACTATTTCACCGGAATGCGTGAGTTCAAGGGATTGGTTATGACAGTAAAAGACCGGCCGGGGCAGATAGGAATAATTGGCTCAATACTGGGAGAATTAGGCGTATCGATTAAAAATATTCAATTAACCAGGGGAGATAATGATGATCTGGAAATAGAGATACTTATCCAGCTTCCCGCCAATTTATCCATAGAACAGGTGATCAATGAATTATCTGATTTGGAAGGATTAAAAAACATTGATCGATTGAACTAATTTAATCGGGAGGTTTTGGGGTGGAAATAGAGTTTTACCCTTTTTTACGGGATTACATAAATGATGAAACAGCCAAGGCGTGGGAAAATTCAACAATACTCAAAGTAGAGGCGTGGAAGAATAATAAAATCTGGCGCTTTTTTATTAAAGTCAGAGAACCCTTATCAGTTGAAGAAGTAGATAATACAGCCAGGCAGATCAAAGAAACATTCTCCTTCCTTGAAGGAGCTGAAATTTGTCAGATACCTTCAAAGTACAGGGAAAGCATTCAGTCCATCATTAACAGCTGCCTGGTGAATCCTGCTGAGTCCTTATTCCCGCAACTGGATAACTGGCCGGCAGTTACCTGGGAGATAGGAGACGGAAGAATTGATCTAATTGCCAGCAATCCTCAGGTCTACCGGGAAGCTCTGCAGAAAAACATATGCAGTCAGGTGTCAGAGTGGTTCTGGCAGCAATTCCGGCTGCGTTTACTGGTCAGAATTCTTTCCAAACAGGAAACTAAAAGGAAGGCCAAAAGCAATAATTTTATATCGGATAAACCGATTTCTGTTCTGGAAAATAATGAACCGGCAGTTAAAAGCAAAAGAGGTAAAAAGGAAAGAAACCTGAGCAAAGCTGTAATCGTAAGAATTGATGAAATTGAAGAAGGAATGTCCAATGCAGCAGTTGAAGGGGAAGTATGGGATAAGAATGTACATAAAGTGAAGGACAGTCTTTATGTGATTACTTATTATGTTTATGATCATACCTCCACACTGCTGGTTAAGTCTTTTTATAACAGAATTGAAGAAGACACTATAAATATAGGTGATTGGGCCAGATTCTGCGGCGATATCCGCTATGATAAATTCTCAAATGAAGTCATCATGCATATGGACGCTTTTAACAAAATAAAAGCGGAGAAAAGACAGGATAAAAGTGAAACGAAAAGAATTGAACTGCATGCCCATACCAAAATGAGTTCCATGGATGGGCTGACTGAGGTAAAAGATTTAATTGCCTGTGCCGCTGGCTGGGGCCACCCAGCAATTGCTATAACCGACCACGGCTGTATCCAGGCATTTCCTGATGCCCACAAAGCAGCTAAAAAATATGGCATCAAAGTGATATATGGTGTAGAAGCTTATCTGGTGGAAGAGGACAAAAAAGAAAAACCGTTTCATATCATTTTGCTGGCCGCTAATCAAACCGGATTATTTAATTTATACAAATTGATCAGCGCTTCTTATATTGATACATATTATCGCCGTCCCAAAATTCTCCGCTGTGCATTGGAAGCAAGCCGTGAAGGAATAATAATAGGTTCTGCCTGTGAAGCAGGAGAACTTTACAGTGCCATTGTTATCGGTGCACAGCCCCAGGAGTTGGAGAAAATCGCAGCCTTTTATGACTTTTTGGAGATCCAGCCAATCAGCAATAATCAATTTTTAATTAATGATGGACGGGTAAAGGACCAAGAGTCTTTACAGAATAATAACCGGGTCATTGTGGAATTGGGTGAAAAGCTTAACAAGCCGGTTGTAGCAACAGGTGATGTACACTTTCTGGAACCTGATCATGAAATATACCGCAAGATCATCCAGGTTGGTCAGGGTTATGATGATGCGGAAACCCAGGCGCCTTTATTTTTCAGGACTACAGATGAAATGCTTAAGGAGTTTGCATATTTAGGAGAAGAAATGGCCCGTCGGGTAGTTATTGAAAACCCTGCCTTGATCAATGAAAAAATTGACAGCTTAAAACCGGTTATCGATGGTTTTTACCCGCCGAAAATTGATGGAGCAGATGAAGATATCAAAAAAATCTGTTATGAAAAAGCACACAGGATCTACGGAAATGTTTTACCGGATATTGTAACGGCAAGGCTTAAGCACGAATTAAATTCCATCATCAAACATGGTTTTAGTGTCTTATATTATATAGCCCACAAACTGGTGAAGAAATCAAACGAAGATGGTTACATTGTTGGTTCAAGAGGGTCAGTAGGTTCTTCTCTGGTTGCTTACCTAACCGGGATTACTGAAGTAAATCCATTAATACCTCATTATGTATGCCCTGAGTGTCATTACAGCAACTTCAATCCCGGCAATGATGCAGCTTGTGGTGCTGACCTGCCCGAAGCCGGGTGCCCTGAATGCGGGACTCTCTTATCAAAGGAAGGTTTTGACATACCCTTTGAAACGTTTCTGGGCTTTAACGGTAACAAAACTCCTGATATTGACCTTAATTTTTCCGGTGATTATCAAAGCCGGGCCCATCAATATGTGGAGGAATTGTTCGGTTCCGATAATGTTTTTAGAGCCGGTACCATATCGACTATTGCTGATAAAACAGCCTATGGATTTGTCAAGAATTATTATAAAGACCGGGGGATTGATGTAAAGGATTCGGAAGTCAACCGACTGGTAAAAGGAATAACAGGTGTAAGAAGAACCACCGGTCAACATCCCGGAGGACTTATTGTAGTGCCAAAAGGGCAGGATATCAATCAGTTTACACCCTTGCAGCATCCTGCTGAAAATAAAGAATCAGGGGTTATTACCACTCATTTTGAATATCACGCCCTTGAAGACCAGTTGGTTAAACTTGATATACTGGGTCATGATGATCCTACAGTCATCAAAGAACTGGAAGATCTGACAGGTGTGAAAGCATCCACCATCAGCCTCAGTGATCCGGAAACAATGAAATTATTTTCAGAAGTCAGTCCCTTAGGCATTACGGCCAAGCAGATCGGAACCAGTGTAGGAACTTATGGAATACCCGAATTTGGCACCAAATTTGTCCGTCAGATGCTGGAGGCAACCAGGCCTTGTACATTTGGAGAACTTATAAGAATAAGCGGCCTTTCCCACGGAACCGATGTATGGTCAAACAATGCCTCGGATCTGATCAAGAATCAGGTAGCAACACTGAAAGAAGTCATTTGTACCAGAGATGATATTATGACATATCTGATCCAAAAAGGGATGGATAAGTTAAAGGCATTTAAGATCATGGAAAAAGTCCGCAAAGGGAAAGAAAACTTGAATGAAGATGAAAGAAAGGCCATGTTGGAATGTGGTGTGCCAACCTGGTATATTGAGTCCTGCGACAAAATAAAATATATGTTTCCCAAAGCCCATGCCGTGGCATATGTAACCATGGCCTTCAGAATTGCATACTTTAAGGTGAATTATCCCCGGGAATTTTATGCCAGTTTTTTCAGTATCAGAGCCGAAGATTTTGATGCTGAAACTGCTTTGCTGGGGTATGATGCAGTGTTAAATAAAATCACCGAGATAGAGAAAATGGGATATGAAGCAGCGCAAAAAGACAAAAAAATGCTGCCGATTTTAGAGCTGGTATTGGAAATGTATGCCAGGGGATTTAAGTTTTATCCCATTGATATTTACAAATCTTCTGCCCATAAGTTTCTGTTACAGGACCAAGGCCTTTTATTGCCCTTTATAGCCCTGCCGAATGTAGGATTGTCAGCAGTCCAGGGAATCGTTCAAGCCAGGGAGCAAGGTGAATTTGTTTCCATCCAGGACTTTCAGCAAAGAACCAGGTTAAATAAAACTGCCATGGAAATTTTACGGAAGCATAATTGTTTTTATGATTTGCCGGAAGAAAGCCAGATAAGTTTATTTGGTTAAACAAAACTAAGTTAAGATGGGTTGAATAAATTTTATAGGTTGTGTTATACTTACAATAAGCTTACTAATATTTAATCATGATCAAGTGGGTCCGCGCCCACTTTTTCTATTGCAAGATATATAATCGCTATTAAAATAATGAGGTGGTGGTTAGAAAACATGGATAAATCTGCCTTAAAGGAGATCGAAAAGACAGTTGAGAAGATTTTGCAAGAAATGAATACGGAACTGGTAGCAATGGAGTATGTCAGGGATCATAAATCACTTGTTTTAAGAATTTTTATTGATAATGAAAACGGCGTAGACATGGAACTTTGTACTCGGGCAACCAAAGCTGTAAAAGCAAAGATAGATGAAACAGATATCTCCTATGATCAGTTGGAAGTATCTTCACCGGGTCTGGACAGAGTACTAAAAAAAGATAAGGATTTTATCCGTTTTCAGGGCCATCAGGTCAAAATAAAAACCCCGAAGGAATTTGAAGGACCCCGAACCATAGTGGGGATTTTGGAAGCCGCTGATGAAAACCATATTAAATTAAAAACCGATGAAAAAACCTTTGACATACCCCGGCAGTATATTACATCAGCCCGGTTAAAACCGGAAGTTTAAGAGGAGGAGTACAATGTCCAGTGATATGATGCAGGCATTGAATGATATTGAAAAAGAGAGGGGGATCCCTAAAAGTGCTCTTATCGATGCAATCAAATCTGCTTTAAATACAGCATATAAAAAAAATTTTAGCAGCACACAAAATGTCAGTGTTGAAATCAATGAAATTACCGGGGAAATAAAAGTATACTCCCAAAAAAAAGTTGTAGAAAAAGTTGAGGACTCGCGTTTTGAAATAGAATTGTCCGAAGCCAGTGAACTATATCCGGATTGTAAATTGGATGAGCTGGTTTATGTTGAAGCAACACCAACTAATTTTGGTCGTATTGCTGCCCAAACCGCTAAACAGGTTGTGATCCAAAAATTGAGAGAAGCAGAAAGAAGCTTGATTTACGAAGAGTTTTTAGAAAGAGAAGGGGAAATCGTAACCGGCACTATTCAAAGAATAGAAGCCAGAACCATTTATATAAGCCTGGGGAGGACTGAAGGTATAATGCTGCCGGCTGACCAAATATCTTCAGAAAGATATGAAGTCGGGCAAAGAATCAAAGCATACATTTATGAAGTTAAGAATACCACTAAAGGGCCTAATATATTTGTTTCCAGAGCTCATGCCAATTTTTTAAGACGCTTGTTCGAATTAGAGGTCCCTGAAATTTATGATGGTGTGGTGGAAATCAAGTCCATTGCCCGGGAAGCAGGTTACAGATCGAAGATATCAGTTCATTCGCTGGATGATAAAATCGATTCAGTTGGTGCCTGTGTTGGACCAAGGGGCATCAGGGTGCAAAATATCGTAACCGAAATGGGCGGAGAAAAAATTGATATCATCAAATACGATAAAGAGCCGGAAAGATTTATTGCCAATGCACTTAGTCCCGCTAAAGTTTTAGCAGTAAACATCTATGAGGAAGAAAAAGTAGCCAGAGTCATTGTGCCTGATTACCAGCTTTCACTTGCCATTGGCAAAGAAGGGCAGAATGCCAGACTGGCAGCAAAACTTACGGGATGGAAAGTAGACATCAAAAGTGAATCTCAATTTATAGAGGAGAATGAGCTGGATGGCGAAGACTCGTAAAATACCACTGAGAATGTGTGTAGGCTGCAGAGAGATGAAAAATAAGCGTGAACTCATCCGAATAGTCAGAACTCCGGAAGGAAATGTGGAAATGGATCTGACCGGGAAAAAAGCAGGAAGGGGCACTTATATATGCCCTGTGATGGAATGTCTTGATGAAGCAATAAAAGGTAAGAGACTGCAAAAAGCACTTGAACATAATATACCTTCAGAAGTAATTGAAACAATAAAACAACAGGTCGAAGGAATGAATAAATAACCCTGGTAATTAAGAGGTGGTATATATTGAACAAAATATTTAATTTAATTGGCCTGGCTAAAAAAGCCGGCAAAGTATCAAATGGCACGATCGCTGCCAAGGAGAGTTTAAACAAAGGTAAAGCTTATTTACTGGTTATGAGTAATGACATTGCCAGTAACACCAAAGAAGAACTGTTAAAATACGTGGAAAAAAAGAAAACACCCTGGATTATAGTAGGCAGCAAATATGAATTAGGCAATAGTGTCGGCAAGGAATATCGAGTTGCTGTTACGATAAATGATTTCGGAATTGCTCAGGCTTTAATTAAAGAGTCAGAATGTATCGGGCTGAATGTAAATAGTGTGGGGGTGGTTTAATGGCAAAAATTAGAGTATATGATTTGGCAAAAGAACTGGGCCGATCCAGCAAAGAATTAGTTGATGTATTGAAAGACATGGGACTTGATGTTAAAAACCATATGAGTACCATGGAAGAGTCTCAGGTAAATTGGGTGAAGAAACAATTAAGCAAAAAGGCAGACGCAGATAGAGAAAAAAGGAAAACTAATCCTGCTGCAATTGAGAATAGACCTGCCAGGCAGGAAAGACCCAAAAACCAGGTTGCCCAGGGCAGGATGGAATCGCCAAAACCAGAAATGCCCAGGCGTCCAGCAACTCCTGGCCAAAACAGGCCTTCCAATGTTTCCGGTCAAAACAGAGCTCCAGTTGCACCAGGTCAAAAAAGGCCTTCATCTATGCCAAATCACCAGAATGCACACAGAGATCAGGGAGCCAGAAATAGAGTTGATGGAAAACCACCCCACCAGCAGACTCCTCGCAGAGATCAGGGACAAGGCCAGCGGTTTGACAGAACCCAGACCGGAGACCGGTCGGGGAGAAATGCCGCCAATTCACAGGTGAATAAAACGCAAAACCAGCAGGTTCAAAGAAGACCGGATAGTGCAAATAAGCCGGATTATCATAACACTAGCAAAACTGCACCTCCAGTTACCGGAAAACCGATGAGTAAGAAACCTGAAATAGGCAAGAGCGGAGAAAAAGGTGACACATATAATAATAAAACCAGGAAACCAATAAAAACTAATCAACAGCAAACGCCCAGAAAGGATTATAGCCGGCCGAAAAAAACCAAACATAAGCGCCGGAAAGAGGAAATCACTATAGAGACCCCGGAAATGATCGTGGTTGGCGAATCCATTATGGTGAGAGAATTGGCTGAGAAGCTTGCCAAAGGCAGCGGAGAGATCGTGAAAAAACTCATGGAACTTGGTACCATGGCGTCCATCAATCAAGTTATAGATTTTGAAACTGCGGAGATCGTTGCCAGTCTTTATGAAGTGAGAGTGGAAAGGGAAATAACTCAGGAAGAAAAAATTCTTGAAGAAATAATTGATGAAGAAATCAATTTAACCACCAGACCGCCTGTAGTCACAGTCATGGGTCATGTTGACCACGGAAAAACTTCACTGCTAGACAGGATCCGCCAAGCTGATGTAGTTTCTGGTGAAGCAGGAGGAATCACACAGCATATTGGAGCATATCAGGTCAAAGTAAAAGGCAACCGGATCACTTTTATTGATACTCCGGGTCATGAAGCTTTTACTGCCATGCGTGCCCGGGGAGCCAATTTAACAGATATCGTTATTCTGGTTGTAGCAGCAGATGACGGGGTAATGCCCCAGACCGTTGAAGCTATCAATCATATTAAGGCAGCCAAAGTACCTTTTATCGTAGCCATAAATAAAGTGGACAAACCTGAAGCTAACCCCGATCGTATCATGCAGCAGCTGACAGAATATAATATCGTTCCGGAAGAATGGGGCGGTGATACAATTTTTGTGCCGGTATCAGCTAAATCAGGGGAAGGGATTGAAGGCCTGCTGGAAGTAATTTTACTGGTAGCAGAAGTAAATGAGATCAAAGCCAACAGTAACCGGGCCGCCGAAGGAGTAGTAATCGAAGGTGAACTTGATAAAGGAAAAGGAGCAGTTGCAACCGTACTGGTGCAAAAAGGCACCTTACACCTGGGCGACTTCTTGATCTGCGGATATAATTTATGCAAAGTCAGAGCAATGACAGATGACCGGGGAAGAAAAGTTGAAAAAGCTTATCCATCCATGCCAGTTGAAGTGACAGGCTGGGATGAAGTGCCTGAAGCCGGGATGAGGATACGGGCAGTTGATGAGAAGGTAGCCAAGGAAATTATCAATCTTCGTTTAAGCGACAAGAAGATGGAAGAACAAAAACAAAGCAGCAGAATATCACTGGATGATTTTTTCAAACAGATCCAGAATGCTGAGTTAAAGGAATTAAACCTGATCATCAAAGGCGATGTTCAGGGTTCTGTTGAAGCATTGGCACAATCACTGCTGCGTTTAACAACCAGTGAAGTTAAAATCAATGTGATCCATTCAGCTGTTGGCGCTATTACTGAAACTGATGTTATGCTGGCATCTGCCTCTAATGCCATAATTATAGGCTTTAATGTCCGACCGGACAGTAACGCCAGGAAACATGCCGAAGACGAACATATTGATGTAAGAATATACCGGGTCATTTATGAAGCTATTGAAGACGTAAAACGTGCCATGGCAGGACTTTTAGATCCGGAGTATAAAGAAAAATTTATGGGACGAGCTGAAGTCAGATTGACTTTTAAAGTACCTAATGTAGGTACAATTGCCGGTTCCTATGTAATCGACGGAAAAATACAAAGAAATGCTAATGTGAGAGTTTTACGGGACGGAGTCATTATTTATGAGGGGAAACTCTCATCACTAAAACGTTTTAAGGATGATGCCAAAGAAGTTTTGGAAAACTATGAATGCGGTATTGGCATAAAGGACTTTAATGACATAAAAGAAGGCGACATCATAGAAGCCTATGTATTAGAGGAAATACCCAGGGAGCTTTAAAGGAATCAAATAAAATTTTTCAGCCTATCATCGACTGGGGGAATCACTTTGAGTAAGAGAAGACAAGAAAGAATATCAGTGGAGATAAAGAAAGTTCTTTCACAGATACTAATGGATAACATAAAAGATCCGAGGGTAGACTTTTCTTCAATTTCAATAACCAGAGTTGATGTTACCAATGACTTGAGTCACGCCAGAGTAAACATCAGCGTATTGGGCGATGATTCAAGACAGGAAGAAACCATGAAGGTTCTGCAAAAAGCCAAGGGATTTATTAGAAGCGAATTAGCGAAAGAAATCCAACTTAGGCATGCACCGGAGCTTGAATTCCGTCTTGATAAATCCATCGAACATGGGATAAAAATTTCTTCTTTACTGGAGAAACTGCGGGAAGGTGAAGGGAATCAATAAGGGCTTGATCAATAGCGAGCAAATAGCCAGGGAACTATTGGACAGAGATAATTTTTTGCTGCTGGGCCACATTATTCCTGATGGAGACTGTGTAGGTTCTCTGGCAGCGCTGAAGCTGGGTCTTGAATCTATGGGTAAAAAAGCTGAGGTACTGCTGCAGGATCAGGTACCGGAGATTTACAGATTTTTACCTGCAACAGCAAAGTTCAGGCATGAATGGTCAGATGATATTAATATTAAAAATGTCGTTTTTATAGACTGTTCGGAATTGGCAAGGGTTGGCGATAAGATTGCTGCTAACCTGAACAGTTCGTTTACTACGATTAATATAGATCATCATGCAACCAATGATCTTTTTGCTGATCATAACTGGGTAGAACCAGGGGTAGCAGCAACGGCCGAATTAATTTTTGCTGTTTTAAAGGACATGCAGGTCAAACTAACTGTGGAAATGGCAACAGCTCTCTTTTGCGGCCTGGTGATGGACACGGGCAGGTTTATGTACAGCAGCACTACGGACAAAACAATGAATGTAGCTGCCGGTCTGCTCAAGGCAGGGGTAGATATTAATCAGGTAAGAATAAACCTCTTTGAAAGCAAAACCAGCCAGGAAATTTTACTAATACGCCTGGCATTAAATAATATAATTGTATCCGATGATGGCAGGATTGCCTGGATCACACTTCCCTATGAAGAAGTGAAATCCATCGGAGCACTTGGCATTCATCCGGAAAGCATCATCAATTACACCCGTGAAATAAAGGGAGTCCAGGTAGGAATCCTCTTTCGCGAAATAAGCCCGGGCATAATCAAAGTTGGATTTCGGGCCAAGGGATCTGTTGATGTTTCCCGGATTGCGGGGAAAATCGGCGGCGGCGGACATCGGCAGGCTGCAGGTGCCACCTATGAAGGCAGTCTTGCCGAGGCAAAAGAAACAGTATTACAATTGGTCAAGGATGTGCTTCATTAATTGCATGGTTTTATTAACATCCATAAACCCCCTGGATTAACATCTTTTGATGTTATCAGGCAACTGAAAAAAAAATTACCCCGGCGAAGCAAGCTGGGGCATCTGGGAACACTTGATCCAATGGCAGAAGGAGTATTGCCAGTTGCAGCAGGAAATGCCACCCGGCTTATTAAATATATCGAAGATGATAACAAAGAATACATCGGTTCAGGGATTCTTGGGGCAACTTCAGATACCCAGGATGCCTGGGGCAATATAACTTATACAAAAGAAATTACCAGTGTTCAGCAGCAAGTATTACAGCAGGTTCTAAAACAGTTTACTGGAGTTATATGGCAGATTCCGCCTATGTATTCGGCCGTTCATCACCAGGGTCAGCGGCTTTATGAACTGGCCAGACAGGGTATGGAAGTGGAAAGAAAGCCCCGCCAGATAACCATCGAAGACATTGAACTGCTGGGCATCGACCACACAGGCAATCTTCCGGAGATAACCCTGAAAATAAAATGTTCCAAAGGAACGTATATCAGGACGCTGATACATGATATTGGTCAAAGCCTGGGTACAGGAGCTTATCTGTCCAGTCTGGTGAGAACCAGGGCGGGAGTATTTCAACTTCAGGAAGCCGTTGCCTTACAGGAGATAATGGAGGCTGCTGATATGACAGAACATTTACTGCCCAAGGATTATCCTCTTATGCATATAGCGGCTTATGCTCTATCACCGGAAAAGGCTCTGCATATAAAGCAGGGCAGAAGTATCAAATGTGAGGAATTTACCGAAAACAAAATGGTAAGATTATGTTTGCATCATGAACTGGTAGCGATTGCCCGCTATGAAGCTGAATTTGGCATACTTAAACCGGAAACAGTTCTTACATAATAAAGGCTATTAATAATTTCTTAAGGAGAGAGAAATGGAACTGATTTATGGAGCAGAAAAATACATAAAAAGAAACAAGCCCCTGTATCTTGCTTTGGGTAATTTTGACGGCTTACACCAGGGACATAAGGAAATCATTAATAGAGTTGTGCAGACGGCAGGGCAAAATGGCGGACTGGCAGCTGCCTTTATTTTTGAACCCCATCCTGTTAAAGTAATCAAGCCGGAAAAGGCTCCTAAATTACTGGTAACTGCAGGACGTAAAGCTCAACTGATGGAAGAACTGGGTCTTGATATCCTCATTTATCAGGAGTTTAACCGGGAGATCTCCTGCTGGAGTCCTGAATACTTTGCCCGGGAAATACTGGTAAATAAGCTTGACGCTGCGGAAGTCTTTGTAGGGTTCAATTATTCCTTCGGTTACAAAGGCCAGGGGTCACCAGAATTACTGCATAAGCTTGGCGGTACACTAGGTTTTTTTGTAAGAATAATTGAACCGGTTGAAGTAAAAGGACATTTAGTTTCAAGCAGTTTAATAAGGCAGCTTTTAGTAAGCGGGGATATTCAAAATGCATCGATCATGCTGGGTAATGAACCAATGATAGAAGCAAGAATCATCAGAGGGGAAAATCGCGGGACCAGTATAGGTTTTCCCACTGCTAATTTACAGGCTGATCCGGATCTTATCATTCCGGGTGTTGGTGTCTATGCCGGCCGTATTATGATTCAAGGCAAGGCTTACAAGTGTGTCGTCAATATCGGACGCAAACCAACCTTTCATGAGGAGTATCCGGTTACAGTGGAAGCGCATATAATTGACTTCTGCGGAGATATTTACGGAGAAAAAGTGGAGTTGTTTTTGATCAGCAAAATCAGAGATGAAAAAAAATTCCAGAACATCGAGCAGTTGGTGGAACAAATTACCCAGGACCGTAACCAGGCCATAAAGTTATGTACTATTTAAGGAAGATTATAAAAGAGCACGTAAGGACAAATAACGCGCCCGCCGGAACCGAAAATAATTGCTTTATGGCACAGGATAAACATTGTAGGGGCGGCTATTAGCCGCCAGTGGTATATCGGGAATTATTGGTATTAACGGGGCGGGAGGATACTATCCTCCCCTACGGAGCTCAATCAATTTCCCGTGCCATAAACAATTGCCAACGATTGCTTAACTATCTTTTAACAATTGTAGAAGTTGATACCCTTCCGGGGCATACCCTATAGGGCATACCCATTCTGGGCACAGGCAGGCAATTAAGGTACGTCCCCAGTTACTGGAGAAAGTTTACTTTTCAATCAGCCTGTGCTACAATTTACCTTGTATTTTTAGGTTGTTTTAAAATCAACGTAAAACGAGAATAATTAAATAGAGAGCGGCAGAGCCTTTGGCCTGTTAAATATACTGTAAATGGGAACCATTTGCTAGGTCTTGCGATTCACCGACGCAAAGCTCAGTTAATGGCGATTATAAAAAAGAGGAGGTGAAACCATTGGCTTTGACACCAGAAAAAAAAGGAGAAATAATCAAATCTTTTCAAATCCATGAAAACGATACCGGTTCTCCTGAAGTGCAAATTGCGATACTAACTGATCGCATCAATTACCTGAATGAGCATCTTAAAGCAAATAAAAAAGACCATCATTCCAGAAGAGGCTTACTGAAAATGGTTGGACAGCGTCGTTCACTGCTGGACTACCTGAAGAAAAATGATTTTGAACGTTATCGTACCATAGTAACACGTCTTGGTTTACGTAGGTAAAGAGCGGAATTGCCGCTCTTTAAATTTATGATTTACTTTCGAAAGGAGGAATTTTTTAAGTGCATGAATACAAAATTGACATTGGCGGCAGAACATTAACCATCGAAATCGGCAAAACAGCTAAACAGGCAAATGGTTCAGCTGTTATGCGCTATGGTGATACAGTAGTACTGGTAACTGCTACGGCTTCTAAAGAGCCCCGTGAAGGAATAGATTTTTTTCCTTTGACGGTTGACTTTGAAGAAAGACAATATGCTGTAGGAAAAATCCCCGGAGGATTTATAAAAAGGGAAGGTAGGCCTACAGAACTGGCAACTTTAACAGCCAGATTAATTGACAGGCCCATCAGACCCCTGTTTCCCAAAGGTTTCAAAAATGATATCCACATCGTAGCTACTGTAATGTCAGTAGAACAGGACAATCTACCGGATGTTACTGCAATTATTGGTGCTTCAGTGGCTTTGGGTGTCAGCAATATACCATTTAACGGACCCATTGCAGGAGTAGTAGTAGGAATGATAGATGGCAAGCTGATGATCAATCCAACGGTGGAACAAACTGCTGTGAGTGAAATGCATCTTACAGTTGCCGGCAGCAAAGAAGCCATCATGATGGTTGAAGGCGGGGCTAATGAAATACCTGAGAGCACCATGTTGGATGCCATATTTTTTGCCCATGAAGAAATCAAAAGAATAGTTGAATTTCAGGAACAAATATTTGCTGAACTGGCACCAGCCAAAATGGAAGTCCAAGCTGAACCGGTCAATGAAGAACTGGAGAATCTGGTTCAGGAGTTCGCCTATGAAAAACTGGAAAATGCAGTTAAAAATCCGGATAAGCTTGAAAGGGAGACCCATATTGATGATGTTAAACGATTAACTTTTGAGGAGTTTGCTGAAATTTATCCGGATGATTTAAAGACCATCGGCAAAAAGCTGGAGAAGATGCTCAAAGAAATCGTACGCAAGATGATGCTGGAAGATGGCGAGAGGGTTGATGGCCGTAAATTAAACGAAATCAGGAAAGTGACCTGTGAAGTAGGATATTTGCCTCGTCCCCATGGTTCAGGTCTTTTTACCCGGGGCCAGACTCAGGTTCTTTCAGTAACTACTTTAGGAGCCATGAGCGAAGAACAGCGCCTGGATGGTTTAGGTATTGAAGAATCCAAACGCTACATTCACCATTATAATTTCCCGCCATACAGCACAGGTGAGACGAAACCTATGAGAGGTCCTGGACGCAGAGAAATTGGCCACGGTGCTTTGGCAGAAAGAGCATTGGTGCCGGTGATACCCAGTGAGGAAATTTTTCCTTATACTATCAGAGTGGTATCTGATGTACTTGAATCCAATGGCTCTTCTTCCATGGGAAGTGTTTGCGGCAGCACCCTTTCACTGATGCATGCCGGTGTCCCCATAAAAGCACCTGTTTCAGGCATAGCAATGGGATTGGTTAAAGAAGGGGAAGACTTTGCCATTCTAAGTGATATTCAAGGGATAGAAGATGCTTTGGGAGATATGGACTTTAAGGTTGCAGGGACTGAAAAAGGCGTTACTGCACTGCAAATGGATATAAAAATATCTGGCGTAAATCGTGAAATCGTTGAAAAAGCCCTGGAGCAAGCCCAAGCAGGCCGGCAGTTTATTTTAAACAAGATGCTGGAAGCCATCAATAAACCTAATGATGAGCTTTCTCCTTATGCTCCCCGGCTAATCAGAATGCAGATCAATCCTGACAAAATCAGAGAAGTCATTGGACCGGGAGGCAAGACGATCCACAAAATCGTTGATGAAACTGGATGTAAAATTGACATTGAGGACGATGGCAGCTTGTTTATTGTTGCCACTGATCAGGAAGCGGCAGAGCAAGCTAAAAAGCTTATCGAATCAATCGTGGCAGAAGTTGAAGTGGGTAAAATTTACATGGGCACTGTAAAAAGGATCATGGATTTTGGTGCATTCGTGGAAATTATACCAGGTGTTCTGGGGACCCAGGGAAAAGAAGGGATGGTACACATTTCCCAACTGGCTGAAGAAAGAGTCAATAAAGTGAATGATGTGGTGAAAATCGGCGACCAGATTCTGGTCAAAGTCACTGAAATTGATAAGCAAGGCCGGGTCAATCTTTCCCGCAAGGCTGTATTGAGAGAAAACAAAAAAAACAACAACGAATAAGCAGTAAATAAAGATGATAGGTAAACCGAGCACTCTCGGTTTATTTCTTTTTCTGCTTTTTTAAGTGCAATAAAAGCTGAATAGGATTGAAGGTCCCAGAATACAAATTATTAAGCTTAAAAGGCGCAATAATTTTAGGGGATGTATATAAATGAGAATATTTTTGCTCAATAAAAAAAGTCTCGCTTTTACCATTGGAGGTTTTTTTGCCATCGCTTGCCTTACTCTGATTTTTTTTCAAGTCATCAGTTTAAAGAGTGCTTCCGTTCCTGCCCAGGCAATATATCAGGGAAACAGCGGCCAAAAAATCGTAGCCATCTGTGTCAATGTTGATTGGGGTGAAGAGTACCTGCCGGATATGTTAGAAAAATTTAAAAAGCATAAAGTCCGGGTCACATTTTTCGTTACCGGACAGTGGGCGGAAAAGAATCCTGAATTAGTCAAACAGATGAATGAAGCGGGGCATAGCATTCAAAATCATGGATATAAACATTTGCATTTCAATCAATTATCCTCTCCCCAGATCAAAGAGCAGATCATGAAAACCGAGAAGATCGTCGAACAGCTGACCGGTAAAAAAACCATTTATTTTGCATCACCTTACGGGGAATATAATAACAATCTTATTTCAACAGTGAATGAAATCAATTATTCCTTGATTATGTGGAGCATTGATACCGTTGATTGGGAGCTTCCCAGTGCAGACACCATCGTAAAAAGAGTCATGAACAAAATGCACAATGATGCCATCATCCTAATGCATCCTACCAAACCCACCTTGGAAGCCCTGCCAGATTTACTGACCCAAATAGAAAAACAAGGCTATCAAATGCAAACACTGGATAAAATAATTATTCCGTCAAATGATAGCGGACAGGATGAGAATGAAAAAGCTGATAGTTAAATGTTTGCAAGTTTTTTTGCTGTCACTGGTTTACTGCTGGATCTTTATTTTTGCTGCCCAGGCTGCTCCCTGGACTTCTTCCCAATACTACTGCCTGATGGAAGGAGATACCGGACAGGTGCTGCTTTCCAAAAATCAGGACCAAATGCGCCCGGTGGCCAGCACCACCAAAATTATGGCAGCAGTGATTGCCCTGGAATACTCCCGGCTCGATGATCATGCTGTAGTCACTGATAATGCCGACCACACTCCCGAATATACCATCGGGCTGCGGGAAGGACAGATCCTTACGGTGGCTGAACTTATCAAAATTGCCTTGATCAGGTCTGCCAATGATGCTGCCGTAGTACTGGCAGAGCATGCCGCAGGCGATGAAAGGTTCTTTGCTCACTTAATGAGTAAAAAGGCCTTTGCTCTGGGAGCAGTGAACACCCATTTTGAAAATGCTTCCGGCCTGCCCAGCAATAATGGCTACAGCACTGCCTATGATATGGCATTGATAAGCAGATATGCCCTGGCCAATGATTATATTGCAGAAATGGTAAGTACGGCCAGGACCACCTTTAAACATCCGGGATATAAGCAGCCTTTGACCATAACCAATACCAACGGATTATTGCAGGGGTTTCAAGGAGCAGACGGCATCAAGACCGGCACCACCAATGCAGCAGGCCGCTGCCTGGCCGCATCAGCCACCAGAGAAGGACGGCAATTGATCGCAATCGTTTTAAGATCCGGTAATCGTCAGGGAGACTGTGCCAGGCTTCTTGAATACGGGTTCAGCAATTATACCAAAATGAAAATCATCGATGAAAAAATTCCTTTCAAGACCCTGACAGTCAGCGGGAAAAACAGGCGAAATTTTGATCTGTACCCTGCCAGGCCGATCTATATATGGTATGATGGAGAGCATCCCAATATCGAAAAAAAGGTTATACTAAACTATGAAATAAAATTGCCGGTGAAGAAAGGAGAAAGCCTTGGTTGCATAAGAATTTATGTTGATGGCAAATTTATCGACAGTATCGATTTGATAAGCCATCAGACCATCAAAGAATCTTTTTGGCATCGTCTGCTGAATGAATGAGGAAAATTAAAGGAAAAAGCGAATATTAGCAGAAAAAGTTCTAGAAGTAATAGTTGGAGGTTATACAAGTGATAGATATTTGGCAGCTTAGTAATAAAACCAAACTGGTGGTAGAAGAAATACCTTATGTTAAATCAGTAGCCATAGGCATTTATATCAAGGTAGGCTCCAGGCATGAACCGCAAAATTTGACCGGGGCCAGTCATTTCATAGAACACATGCTGTTTAAAGGAACTGAAAAAAGATCAGCCCGGGAGATTGCAGAAAGTTTTGAAAGGATCGGCGGGCAGTTAAATGCATATACCACCAAGGAATACACCTGCCTTTATGCCCGCACCCTGGATGAAAATATGGAGATGGCCTTTGATATTCTTTTTGATATGCTGTTTCATTCCGGTTTCGTCAGCAAGGATTTCTCCACTGAGAAAGGCGTTATCCTGGAAGAAATAAATATGTATGAAGATGCCCCTGATGAT